>CASFUJ010000372.1 GCA_949297645.1 uncultured Desulfovibrionaceae bacterium | reverse complement strand
TGCCGAAAAAGTCCGTGCCGCGCGAACATGCTTTTCTCCGCACGCACGGGAGCGTACCTTTTTCCGATTAAGCGGAAGCCGCGTCGCACCTGTTCTTGGCACGCGCGGAAGCGGCGCCCAATGCGTCCGTGTTCCGCGGTCTTTCCGCAAAAGCGGGGCCGGGTGCGTGCCCGGCCCCGGAAACGCTAGTCAACGGGGTTCTGCTTGTAGCTGATGACGTCCTTTTCCTTGTGCTCGAGGCGGTTCAGGGCGTCCACATAGGCCTTGGCGCTGGCCACGATGATGTCGAGGTCGGAGCCGCGGCCCGTGGCGGAATACTTGCCGTCGCGCAGGTGCACGGACACTTCGCCCTGAGCGTCCGTGCCGCCGGTGATGGCGTTCACGGAGAACTTCTCAAGCTCGGCGTTCGTACCGCAGATCTGGGAAATGACGTTGAAGGCCGCGTCGATGGGGCCGACGCCGAAGCCCGCAAGGCGCACTTCCTCGTCGTGGTCCTGCATGACCACGGCCGCGGTGGTGGGCATGGTGGAGCCCATGGTGGTCTGCACGCAGATGTTGCTCAGGCGGAAGCGGTCCGGGATGCGCATGCGGTACACTTCGGAGAAGACCAGCGCCTCGAGGTCCTCGTCGTGAATGCGGGCCTTCTTGTCCGCCAGTTCCTTCATGGCCGCGAACACGGCGTTCACCTGGTCGGTGTCGAGGCTGTAGCCGAGTTCTTCAAGACGGGTGCGCACGGCGTTGCGGCCGGAGTGCTTGCCGATGACGATGTCCGTGGACTTGCGGCCCACGGCCTGCGGCGTCATGATTTCGTAGGTGTTGCGGTTCTTCAGCATACCGTCCTGATGGATGCCGGATTCATGGGCGAAGGCGTTGCTGCCGATGATGGCCTTGTTCGCCGGGATGGGACGGCCGATGATGAGGGAAAGCAGATGGCAGGAGGGATAAATCTGCTCGGTGACGATGGAGCATTCCACACCGTAGTATTCGGGGCGGAGCTTCAGGGCCATGACGAATTCCTCGAGGGAGGCGTTGCCCGCCCTCTCGCCGATGCCGCTCAGGCAGAGTTCCGCCTGACGCGCGCCGTTCTTCACGGCGGAGAGGCTGTTGGCCACGGCAAGGCCGAGGTCGTCGTGGCAGTGCACGCTGAAGATGGCCTTGTCGGCGTTGGGCACGTTCTCGATAAGGTAGCGGATGAGCGCGCCGAACTCGTCGGGCTGGGCGAAGCCCACGGTGTCGGGGATGTTGATGGTGGTGGCGCCCGCCTCGATGGCGGCGGTCACGATGCGCACGAGAAAATCACGGTCGGAACGGGAGGCGTCCTCGGCGGAGAATTCCACGTTGGAAGTGTAGGACGCGGCGCGCTTCACCGCGGCCACGGCCAGTTCCACCACTTCGTCGGGCGTCTTGCGCAGCTTGTGCTCCATGTGGATGGGAGCAGGCGCGGTCGATGTCCTTGAAGTTGGCGCGGGCAAGACCGGCGACCTGCGCGTTCTCCACGCTCCGGGCAATGGCCTTCACGGCCTCGAAGTCGCCTTCGCTGGCCGCGGGAAAGCCCGCTTCTATGACGTCCACGCCCAGGTTCTCAAGCTGACGGGCGATGCGGATTTTTTCACCGAGGTCCATGGTGGCGCCGGGGGACTGTTCTCCGTCACGGAGCGTGGTATCGAAAATAATGACGCGGTCGGACATGGTTTTCTCCTTGCATTTTGAAGGCCTCTCGGGCCTTTTTGCGACGTTTTTTCCCGCTGCCGGGGCGATGCGACTATAAAAAAGGCTGCCCCGACTTCCGACGGGACAGCCTTTTGCCTGTCATTCGCCAGAAATCACGATATATCCGGGCACAGCAGCAGACCGGACAGTCGTCCGCACAGAAGCAGCAGGGAAGAAGCGAAGGATACTTCGCTCTTCGAAAGGATGCCGGCACTGCTCTGGACGTTCATCGTGATTTCCTCATACCCCCAGCGGGGCGTCTTTTTTGAAAGACTACGAAAAGCGGATAGTTTTTTCAAGAAAAATGTGAAGAGAACGGGAAAAAAAGTCCCGTCCTTTTCCCGGCGGCGGGCCGCTTTTCCCCGCCGGAGCCGGGAGGGGAAAGCAGGTCAAAGCGTGCATGCGGCGGCGCGCCCTTGATAAAGGAAAAAAGAAAAGTCCGTCTCCAACGCACGCTGCGCGCCCGGAGCCCCCCGTTTTCCGGCGGGGCGGAAGATAGGGCGGCGCGCCTTCCCGCCCCGCACAGGTGGTTCCGGCGGCGGCTCCCACCGCCCTGCGGGACGGCCGCCCCGTGCCGCCGCAAAAGGTCTGACGAAACGCTCCGGCACGGAAGCCGCGCTCTTCGCGCGTTCAAGGAGCCGGAGGAGTCGAAACGCCGTTCCTTGACTTGAACTTTCAGAAAAAATATCTTTGATCCATGTCCCGTCATCACGAAGCCTCTTCGTGAAGTACGCCCGCATCCCTGCGGAGAATCTTCAAGGAATCCGACCATGAGCAGAGAGCATTTCGAATCGCTGACACGAGAACTGGGCAAAGCCGTCGACATGGAGCTGAACGCGGACGATACGGGCTACTGCTGCCTTGAAATCGACGGCTCGCTGCTTGCCCACATGCAGTACGTCGCCGTTTCCGACAGCATCTACATATTCTTCGAGCTGGGCCGCATCGAAGACCACACTCTGGCCGCCGTCTGCGAACGCATGCTTGCCGCCAATCTCTTCGGCGTGGAAACGGGCGGCGGCGTGCTGGCCATGCACGGCGACAGCCACGAACTCGTGTTCAGCTACTCCGTTTCCGCCACGGAAGAGAATCCCGTCCGCTTCCAGCAGATTCTGGAAAACGTCATTCACTACGCCGAATACTGGAAGGGCGAACTGGAATCCATGAACGGGGCCTCGCCCGTTCCGGGAGAGGCCGACGACCCGCGTCTGAACATGCTGCGGGTGTGACACTTTTCGGAGGACGACCATGCCTGTCGATTTTCTTTCCTTCCA
>CASFUJ010000371.1 GCA_949297645.1 uncultured Desulfovibrionaceae bacterium | reverse complement strand
GTTTTCTGTGTATTTTGCGGCCGTAATTCGGTAATTCGCCCATGAAAAAAAGCTACGAAGAGATCAATGAAAAGATCCGCAACGGAAAGGCTGTCGTTCTGACGGCCGAAGAGGTATCCGAACTGGCCCGTACACTTTCGCCCAAGGAGATCGTCCGGCGCGTGGATGTCGTGACGACAGGCACGTTCGGCGCAATGTGTTCATCGGGGGCCTTTCTCAACTTCGGCCACGCGGAACCGCCGATCCGCATGGAACGGATCGAACTCAACGGCGTACCGGTAAGCGGAGGGCTGGCAGCCGTCGATACCTATGTCGGGGCGACGGACTGCAATCCGGCACGCCCGAATTACGGCGGCGCACATGTCATCGAGGAGCTTGTCGCAGGCCGCAGCGTCGAACTGGAAGCGTGGGGCAAAGGTACCGACGACTACCCGCGCCGGCATATCCGCTCGTGCATCACGCTGGCCGACATCAACGAAGCGATACTCTATAATCCGCGCAACTGCTACCAGAACTACAATGCGGCGACCAACAGTTCGGGCCGGACGCTCCACACCTACATGGGGACGCTCCTGCCCAAGTTGCGGAACGTTTCGTACAGCACGTCCGGCGAGTTGTCGCCGCTGCTCAACGACCCCACCTGCCGCACCATCGGCATGGAACAAGTCGGCGGGCTGGGCAACACCATCGTGATGGAATACATCGACGGCGACACGCTCAAAGACGTCATTGACAATGGCACGCTCACGCCTGCCCTGGCCTGGAAAGTGGCTCGCCAGCTGGCCTCCGCGCTCGACTACATGCACGGCAGGCAGACCGTACACCGCGACCTGAAGCCCCAAAACATCATGGTGACGCACCACGGGCAGGACGCAAAGCTGATAGATTTCAGCCTCGCCGACAGCGACACGTTCGGCGTGCTGAAACTCCCCGCCGGCACGTCGGGCTACATAGCGCCCGAATTGTTCGCCCCCGGGGCGCAGGCCGACGCACGCGCCGACGCCTACTCGCTCGGCATGGTGATGCGCGACATGGCCGAAGCCTGCGGCGACGGCAAGCTCGCCCGCATGGCAGCCCAGTGCACACGCCGCGACCCGGCCAGCCGCCCCCTGCCGCTGTCGAGCCTGTTCGCCAAGCCGCAGCCGCGCCCTTGGCAACGCGCCGTGGCGGCAGTGCTCGTCTGCGCCTCGCTGCTGGTGACGCACCGCCGGAAGGGAGCCTCTCCCGGGGAATGATATTGCCAACATCGGCGATTCATAGTATCTTTCGCCGCAGAAGGTCGCCGGTCGCGGCGGCACTCCTCCCCCGGCGAAATGTTGCGGGACGCCTTGTCGGCGCGTTGCCGCTGCTTCCTGCGTGTTCGCCGCGCGTGACTCTTCCGCTTCGTTCCGCCTTTTCAGGATGATTTAACATGACGTTGCAACGAACAGATGTCGGGCCTCTGGGCCGGAAAGGCACGATGGGCGCGGCTCTGGCCGGATGGGTCGTCGTGCTCGTCTGCAGCATGCTCATCTATGACGCGCTGCTTTTTTCCTCGCTGAACCGGGAAGTCTTCAACAGGCTGCTTGAGCGCGTGGAAAAGGCCGCGGGCATGCCTCTGGCCGTTCTGGACGCGGAAGGAAAGGTGCTGCTCGCCCGCGGGGATTTTCCGTCCTCCGCCATGCGGTCGGGCAGGGTGCTGGAAGAGAGCGACGGAGCCTCCTGGCGCGAGGATGAGAGCGGGCGCACGGTGTTCGTGGCCGTGCAGGACAGAAAGGGCGGCGTCGCCGGATACGTCGGCGCCCATGTGAGCCGCGCTCCCCTGGAAAAGGAACTCCTTTCCCTGTTTCGCGGGCAGCTTCTCGTCCAGGCGGGCATAGCCCTCTGCGGTCTTCTGCTTCTTGCCGCGGTTCTCGTTTTGACGGGCCGGAAAAGGGCGGAGTCCGGAAGCGGACTTTCCCGCGCCGTGCGTCTTTCCTGCGTGGGCGTGTTTCTTCTCGTCATGCTGGCCAACGGGCTGCTGGCCATGGACACCGTGAGTTCCCGTTATACGGAGGGACTCAGGCGGGATGCGGAACGCGCGGGCGCGCTTCTCACCGACACGCTCAACAGGGCACGGTGGCGCTGGAGATCGTTTCCCCGCAGGGGAGGCGCGCGGCGGGCAGCATGCCGGAAGGCGCGGCCCTTCTGCCGGACGCGCAGGATTTTCCGCTGCTCGGCGGCGGACTGCTGCAGGGCGCGACGGGCGGAACGTCCGGCTGGAAGCTGCACGTCTCCCTGCTGCGCGCCCCATGGGCGGAGCGGATGCGCGCCACGGCCATGGACGTGCTGACCATGGCGGCGGTTTCGCTCATCTTCATGGTGGAGCTCTTTCTGCTTCTCAGCCGCGGCATGGAGTTCTTTCACGTCGGAAGACGCGCGGGCGGCCCGGAATCCGGCGAGGAGAGGAAAAGCCGCAGTTCGCTTCTGCGGCCGCTCGGTTTCTTCATGCTCTTTGCCATGGACATGTCCATTTCCTTCATTCCCCTGCGCATGGCCGAGCTCGTTCCGGCGGGCAGCGTTTCCCGCGACATGCTGCTCGGCATGCCCATCTCCGCCGAAATGGGCATGACGCTCGTCTTTCATCATCACATGGGCACGGTGGCGCTGGAGATCGTTTCCCCGCAGGGGAGGCGCGCGGCGGGCAGCATGCCGGAAGGCGCGGCCCTTCTGCCGGACGCGCAGGATTTTCCG
>CASFUJ010000370.1 GCA_949297645.1 uncultured Desulfovibrionaceae bacterium | reverse complement strand
CGTGGAACAACGAGGAGAGCAAGCCCTTCCCGGCCGAAATCAGCATCATGGGGCTCAACGAGAAGGGCCTGCTGGCCAAGATAAGCCTTGTCTTCGTGCAGCAGGACGTCAATATCAATGCGCTCCAGATAAAATCCACCGTGGACGGTCGCTCCCAGATGGACTTCACCGTGGAAGTGCGCGACGCCGTGCACCTTTACCAGACCATCGACAAGCTGCGCACCGTCGAACATGTGCTTGAGGTGCGCCGCGGCTCCTCCGTCATGGAAGCCTGAGCCGCCTGACTGCTTCCCCCCTGAGGCCGGAGTCATCCGGCCTTTTTCTTGCTCTGTGCGCGGCTTTTGCCGGAAAGGGGTTCCCTGATGTCGTCGGACGCCGGGGAGAGCGGCGGCACTGCCGCAGGTCACGCAGACAGGTTTTGCCGGGCCATGGGGAAGACCCGCGTTTCGGTTCGTGCGGCGGAGGCCGGAGACGGTCTTGGCCTGCGCCGCGCTCATACCAGGCCCTGCCTCCGGCAAGGCGCGGCTTTGACCAGGCAGACTCCGGGCGAGGGCAGGGGGCCGCGGCCGCCTCGTTCGCGGCTGAAAACGCGGGAACCTCGTCATGCCGTCCGCCGCGCCGCCCGTTCCATGACTCATTGCGCGTCGGAACATCGGCGCTGTTGCCTTTCGTGTCTGCAGAAGCTCCGCTCAGGCGTGTCTTTTCGTGACGGGAATCATGAAAAGGGCCGACGAACCTTCCGTGAGAAGCGGGGCTTTTTCGTGCAGACCTGAAGAGGGCGGCAACGTGCTTACGGGCTGAAGGGGACGAGTCTTTCCCCGTGCGGTGTCGTGACGTTGCCGCGGGGACGGAAGCTTCCATCGGGACGGATTTTTTTTCTCCGGGGCGCGGAGTGTTTCTGGCGGAAAGGAGCGCGGCGTTTCTGTCTTCATGGAAAGGGATGACGGGGCCGACTTGTCTGTTGTGCGCGCCCGCGCGACAACGGATTCCGGAAAAGGCGGTCGGGCGGGGGGGGGCGTCGCTTCCGCAGGCTGGAAAACGCGGAAAAAGGGCCGGGAAATCCCGCAGGCGTTCCGCATGCGTATGACGCGGGGCCTCCGATGGCGCAGCGACGGGGAAGGCGCATGAGGCAGGAGAGCGCACGGCCGGAGGAAAAGGCGCAGTCTGCGTTCTTGCTGGAATCTGCCGGAAGCGGATGGAGAAAACGGGCGGAAGGCGCTTCGTTACGGCCTGCGGGCGTGCAGCACGAAGCGGGTGATTTCCGAAGGCACGCCGAGACGGCAGGAAAAGCCGTTCCAGAGCCCCGTGCCGGGACTGACGTAGAGGAGACCGCCTTCCGGTGTATCGTACAGTCCCTTGACGTAGCCTCCGTTGTAGGAGGCAATGAGCGGGGAGAGGAAGAATATCAGTCCGCCGTGGGTATGGCCGGAAAGCTGAAGGTCGATACCGGGAGCGGGAAGTCCCCTGTCGTTGGGCTTGTGGGCCAGAAGAATGCGCGGTCCTGCCGGAGCGCCCGCAAAGGCGGCAGCAACGTCCGTGCCCCTGCCGCCGAAGCGCGCCGCCGTGTTGTCCGGCACGCCGCCGAGCACGAGGCTGCCTCCCAGCACACGGTGTTCGTTGGTCAGCATGTCCACGCCGAGACGGTCCAGTTCGTCAAGCCAGCCTTTCCCGTCGTAATAGTATTCATGGTTGCCCGTCACGCCGAAGACGCCGTACGTCGCCCGGATGTCCGCAAGGGGCTGCATGTCGCTGCGCAGGGCGCGGGGCAGGCCGTCTATCATGTCGCCGGTGATGACCACGGCGTGGGCGTTCACCCTGTGCACCACTTCGCGAAGCCAGGGCTCCTTCTGCACTGCGCCTATGTGCAGATCGCTGAGCTGTACCAGTGTAAAACCTTCAAGTGATGCTGGAAGTTCAGGCAGGAAAAGTTCCACCGTACGCACGTCGGGAACCCTGACGGCCTGCCAGGTGCCGTAGGCTCCGCAGCACAGCGCCGTGACGGTGAGCAGACCGAAACGCAGACCGGCCGTCAAAGGCAGACACCAGGTTCCGCCGCAGAGGCGGAAGAGCCACAGCAAAAGACCGACCGCGTCCTTGAGCAGCGCGAGCGCGAAGAGCACCAGCAGCGAGGCGTACAGCGCTTCGGCCGTCAGTATGACGGGCGCGGGCAGTTCCGGCCGGAAAAAGCCTCCGCCCACGAGCTGATAGAACACGAATTTGAGCGAGGCGGCCAGAAGGGCCGCGCCCATGAGGCCCTTTATCCACAGCGTCGTCTTCAGGGGAAGCACAAGGCTGAGAAAGCTGTACACCGCCATGATGACGGAAGGCAGAAGAAGTCGCATGGGCGTTCCTGTCCGGCCCTTCG
>CASFUJ010000369.1 GCA_949297645.1 uncultured Desulfovibrionaceae bacterium | reverse complement strand
CCACCTGGGGCAACTTCAAGGCTGAGACCGCATGGGACGGCGTCACCCATCCCCTGCATCCCGGCGCCGTGAAGTACTACAAGGAAAAAGGCTGGTTGAAGTAACAATCTCAAGGGGCCGGAGCTTTCTCCGGTCCCTTTTCCGAGTTTCGCGGATGGACACTCTATACATGTCCAACTGAACATGTACACATTTTAGACAAACCTTTTCTCCGGCTCTCCGGGAAAAGGCCATAATGGCGGGAGATTGCGGAAACAGACCGAAATGGCATGATTTTTGCTTTATTTTTATCTGTCATGGATATCCCCTGTCCCGGACCCAATTTCCCTGCTTTTTCAAGG
This sequence comes from uncultured Desulfovibrionaceae bacterium, assembly GCA_949297645.1. Classification (GTDB taxonomy): domain Bacteria; phylum Desulfobacterota; class Desulfovibrionia; order Desulfovibrionales; family Desulfovibrionaceae; genus Mailhella. The sequence goes on along the minus strand of CASFUJ010000369.1, from coordinate 3,130 downwards.
AGCGTATCTGCCATGATTATTGATTTCCGTCTGCGTCCCGCTACACGCGGCTTTCTGAACATGCACATCTTCCGCAACCAGGAACGCATCGCCCGCTGGAGCGGCAACCTCGGCATGACGCCTCCGCCTTCCGCCAAGGCCGGCGACATGGACCTCATGCTGAAGGAAATGGAAGAGGGCGGCGTGACCATGGGCGTCGTGCCCGGCCGTCAGGCCAACGCTTTCATGGGCAACGTGCCCAACGACGACATCGTTGAAATCGTGAAGGAATGGCCCGACAAGTTCATCGGCGTGGCCGGCATCGACCCCACGAACCCCACCGCCGCCATTGCTGAAATCGAACGCGTGGTGGAAAACGGCCCGCTCTGCGCCGTGGGCATGGAACCCGGCGTGCTCGCCAATCCCATGTATGCCGACGACCGCCGCATCTACCCCGTGTACGAACACTGCGCCTCCAAGGGCATTCCGGTGCTGCTCATGGGCGGCGGCGGCAACGGCCCCGACCTCAGCCACAGCGACCCCGTCATCATCGACCGCGTCTGCGGAGACTTCCCGAACCTCACCGTCATCAACACGCACGGCGGTTATCCCTGGGTTCAGCAGATTCTCTTCGTGGCCTTCAAACGCCCCAATCTGTATCTGTGCCCCGACATGTACATGTTCAACGTCCCCGGCGTGAGCGACTATGTCATGGCCGCCAACTCCTTCATGCGCGACCGCATGGTGTTCGGTACCGCCTATCCCTTCATCGGCTTCAAGGACGGCGTGGAACAGTTCTGCGCCCTGCCCTTCAAGCCTGAAGTGCTGCCCGGCCTTCTCTACAAGAACGCCGCCCGCGCTCTCAAGCTCGACATCGCGGACTAATCCGTCGGCCGCCTTCTTTCCCGGAAGGCGGCCCTTCACCCCTTCCGTTCTTGGAGAGAAGACCCTATGCCTGCCCCACAGAAGCCTGACATCCAGAAGTATGCATGGTTTCTTTTCCTGCTGCTCACCTCATGCTACGCTCTTGTCAGCTTCTTCCGCACCTCGACAAGCACGCTTGCCGTCGATATCATGAAAGACTTTGCCGTGGGCGGCGGGCTCATGTCCGTCATGAGCTCCGCCTACTTCTACCCCTACGGCTTCATGCAGATTCCCGCGGGTATTCTTTCCGACCGCTGGGGCTCGCGCAACACCATCACCCTCTTCATGCTTCTCGGTGCGGCGGGCACCCTGCTGTTCGCTCTCGCCCCCTCCGTGACTGCGGCCACGGCCGGCCGCGTCATCATCGGCATGGGCATGGGCATGGTGTTCGTCCCCTCGCTGCGTGTGTTTCTGCGCTGGTTCCCCCACCATCAGCACGTACTTATCACCGGACTCATCCTGTCGCTGGGTTCCGGAGGCATGCTGCTGGCCACCTGGCCGCTCATGAAAGCCTCAAGGCGCCTCCGCTGGGAACGGTGCTTTCCTACATCGTGCACAAGCCCGCCTACTGGGCCATCTCCATCTGGTTCTTCTGCGTGTACGGTTCGTTCTTCGCCATCACCAGTCTCTGGGCCGGTCCCTACTTCCTTCAGGGCTACGGCATGAGCAAGGACGCCGCAGGCGGCGTACTCTTCTTCATGGCCCTCGGCGCGGTGCTCGGCCCCTCCCTTGCCGGATTCATCGCCCAGCGCGGCACCTTCTCCAAGAAATTTCTGCTGGTGCTCTCCTGCGTCATTTCCCTTCTGCTGGGCGCCCCCCTCGTCTTTGCCACGCCCGTGCTGCCAGAAGTTGCGCTTCCCGTATGGGCGCTTCTGTTCGGCATTTTCTGCGGCGGCTTCGGCGGCATCGCCCTTGCCAAGGTACAGGACGAATTTCCGTCCGAAATCGTGGGAACCGCTACTGGCATGATCAATATTTACTGTTACATAGGAACGGCCCTGCTCCAGCTTGTCAGCGGCTGGATCATGGAACTGCAGGCCCCGGGGCAGAGTTCGTATCAGCTTTCGCAGTATGCCGCCATGTTCATGCTGTTCATGGCCATGTTCTTCTGCGCCCTCATAGCCGTCCTCTTCTGCCTGCGGTCGGAAGAGAAGACGAACACCGTTTACGCCACCGCCAAGGAGTGAATCATGGGCAACGCCTCATTCCCGCATCTCACTGCACCCATAACCATCAACAGCAGGCTGAAGCTCCGCAACCGTATGGTCAAGGCTCCCCAGTCGAGCTGGTTCTTTGAAAAGGACGGCTCTGCCGGAGCTCGCGTGACGGACTTCTACGAAACGCTGGCCGCAGGCGGCGTCGGCCTGCTCATCGTGTCGGCCGTCACCTGGCGTCCCGACCATCCCTACGGGCCCTACGGCGCGCTCAGCGACGACCGTTTCATTCCCGGCATGAAGAACCTTGTGGACCGCGTCCACTCCCACGACTGCCCCGTCATGTGCCAGCTGCATCACGGCGGTCCTTCCGCTGCCGCCGGCCACTACGGCGATTTGCCCGTGGGAGCCTCCTCCATGGACGTCAAGGACATCCCCAGCCCGGGCAGAGCCGTGCACGGCCTCACCCGCGAGGAAATCGAGGAAGACAAGAAACTCTACCTTGAAGCGGCGGAACGCGTGGCGGCCTGCGGCTTCGACGGCATAGAAGTGCACTGCGCCCACGGCTACTATCTGGAAAGCTTTCTGAGCCGTGTATGGAACCATCGCGACGACGAATACGGTCCCCAAAGCATGGAAAACCGCACCCGTCTCATCGTGGAGATCATCACCGAACTGCGTCGCCGTCTCGGTGCGGACTACCCCATCGGACTGCGCATGAACGGCCATGAATGGGGCGCAAAGGGCGAGCTTACCGTAGAAGAAGCCGTGGAAGCGGCAAAAATTTTCGAAAAGGCCGGGGTCAACTACATCAGCGTATCCGGCTACGGTTACGGTCCCCTGCCCTTCCGGTATCTGCCCGACTACTGGCCCTATCCCGAACCGGAAGAACACATGAAGCCCTTCATGGACGACTACCGCGGACTCGGCCTGCTCGTGCCTGCGGCGGAAGCCATCAAGAAGGCCGTATCCATTCCCGTCATCGCCGTGGGCCGCATGGATGAAACCAAGGGTGAAACCGTGCTCGCGCAGGGCAAGGCCGACCTCATCGCCTTCGGCCGTTATCTCTGGGC
>CASFUJ010000368.1 GCA_949297645.1 uncultured Desulfovibrionaceae bacterium | reverse complement strand
CGAGGGGCTGGAGTTCGACGCGGAGGGGGAAGCGGCCCTGGAGTTCGGGAATGAGGTCGGAGGGCTTGCTGAAGTGGAAGGCTCCGGCGGCGATGAAGAGGATATGGTCGGTATGGATCATACCGTGCTTGGTATTGACGGCGCAGCCTTCGACCACGGGCAGCAGGTCGCGCTGGACGCCTTCGCGGGAGATGTCGGAAGAACGCTGCTGGGCGGCGGAGCTTGCGATTTTATCGATTTCGTCGATGAACACGATACCGCTCTGCTCCACTCTTTCGCGGGCGATTTCAATGATACGGTCTTCATCGAGCATGGAGTCGCGGGCCTGCTGGACAAGAATGTCGTAGGCGGCGCGGGTCTTCATGCGCTTCTTCCGGGTCTTGGGCGGCATGAAGCGGCTCATCATGTTCTTCATCTGGCTGCCGAAGGAGTTGTCCATGCCGGGCATGGCGAACATATCCATCTGGGGAGCCTGTTCGGTAACTTCCACTTCCACCTCATGGTCGTCGAGGTGGCCGAGCTTCCAGAGATTGCGGAGCTTTTCGCGGGTGGCTTCGCGGCCGGAGTCGGCGGAGCTTCCGGGCAGGAGCAGGTCGAGCAGGCGCTCTTCCGCCTGCGCTTCTGCCCTGGCGGCCACTCTCTGGCCCTCCTCATCGCGCACGAGTTTGATGCCGATGTCCATGAGGTCGCGAATCATGGATTCCACGTCGCGGCCCACATAGCCCACTTCCGTGTATTTGGTGGCCTCCACCTTGATGAAGGGCGCGCCGGTAAGTCTGGCGAGCCTGCGGGCGATTTCGGTTTTGCCCACGCCGGTGGGCCCCATGAGTATGATGTTCTTGGGCGCGATTTCGTCGCGCATGGCAGGGTCGAGCTGCTGCCTGCGCCAGCGGTTGCGCACGGCGACGGCCACCATGCGCTTGGCCTGTTCCTGTCCTACGATATATTTATCCAGCTCGGCGACAATCTGCCGGGGGGTCAGCGTGTTCATGCGGAATACTCCTTTTTTTCAGAACATAGGACGGATTCCAGAAAAGGGAAGATCTCATACCCCTCTTTTTCCCCGAAGTCCGGCCGTATGAAGAAAAAAAACGCCTTTCCGCAGGCAGAAACAGCGCAAGAGCCCCGCCCTTGAGGGAAGACGCAGGGAACCGGCATGCGGCGAAAGCCCGGAGGAAAAACGCAGGGGCCGGACGTCTTCCGGAAGGGAAACTGTCGCTCCCGCGAACGGAAAAACGGGCGGCCCGAAAAAACAAGTCGTTTCCTTTTCCTCAAAGGCGGCGAAAGCCCGGCGGAAAAACGCAGAGGCCGGCGCAGGACATCGGCATTGTCGCCGGAAAGACGCAGAGCCCCCCGCAAGAACTGAGAATAAAAAAGCGCCCCGGAGGAAGGGGCGCTGAAGGAGAGCGCAAAACGCGCGGAGGAAAAGGTCAGCCCCTTTTATCGGGAGCGGACGGCAGCACGGCCCCCTGCGAGGGACAGCCGCCCTTCCTCGTGCAGGAACAGCCGCCGGAACAGCCGCACCCGCACCCGCCGGAGCCGGAAACGGAACGGCGGAAACGGAAGAAAAGGTACAGCCCCGCGAGGGCAAGAATGACAAGAACTATGGCGGTCTGCATGTGTGCTTCCTTTTATGACGGTTCGGGGGAAAGGAAATTCCGCCCCCGGAATGTTCTTTTCGAAAGAAACATACCAAAAATGAAAATCATTTTCAAGTATTTTTTTTCTTTCCCCGGAACATCCTCCTGTCAAGACCTTCTTCTCCGCCGACTGCCCCGCCCGCTCCGCCGTGGAGGTCTCCCGCCTGCCCAAGAACGCCCTGGTGGAGGTGGAGGCCATCGCCGTGCTGTAAGGGCCCGGCCATCTTGTGCTCCGCCGCCCTGCCGCCTCTGCGCCGCGCACCTTCTCCCGCCTCCGCCTGTCGGAGAACACCGGGACGCGCTCCGCCTCCCTGCTCCGGCGCGCCCTTTGTGTCTGCGCCTTGTCCTCCCCTCTCTCCATGCTCCGGCCTCTGCGCCGCGCCGGGGCCGGAAGGAAGCGCCTCTTCTTCCGCGCCCCTGCGTTTCGGCGGACGGCCGACGCCGTCATACCTCCTCGATACCGCCGCGGTGGTCGTCCTTGCCCTTTCCCCGTTGTCCCGCCCGCCGCCCTTCCCGGCGGGGACTTGCCGCGACGGGAGAATCCGTATAGTATCGCCCAAACACTGTTTTCCGGATAACAAACGATGCTGCGTAAGATTCTTCTTCTCCTTGTCGTGCTCCTTCTTGCGGTAGGCGGCGGTCTCATCGGCCTTGTCGCCACCAACAGCGACATCATCGTCGATAAGTTCAACACCTATGTGGAGAACAGTACCGGCGCGCCGCTTCTGTCCGACACCGCGCCCGAACTCACGCTGTTTCCCAATCGCGGTCTGGAACTCGGGGCGAGTTCCTGGGAGAGACCGGACGGTTCCATCCGTCTCAGCTTCAGTCGCGCCTCGGTGACCATCTCCTCCCACGCGCTTCTCACCGGCAAGTTCAGCATCAAGAATTTTCTCGTTGACGACCTCAACCTCACCATGAAGCTGAAAAGGCCGCTGCTGGAATATCTGGACGCCATTCCGGCCAAGGTGGAGCAGCGGCGCAATCTCGACGATCTCATTCAGAGTCTGCTGCATACGCTGCACATCGCGCCGGACAACATCAGCATCAACCGCGGCCGCCTCTGCTTCATTCAGCCCGACGGCTCCACGGTGGTGTTT
>CASFUJ010000367.1:783-2710 GCA_949297645.1 uncultured Desulfovibrionaceae bacterium | reverse complement strand
TACTACGCGCCCTTTGACGACGATACTCTCGTCCTTGCCGCAAGGACCTCTCTCGGTTCCTTCATGGGCGTCTCCATCAACAACATTCCTCCTTCACTGCGCTTCTACTGCGGCGGTGGCGGCTCCGTGCGCGGCTATTCCTATCAGGCCATCGGCCCGAAAGACAGCGACGGAGAGCCCCTCGGCGGAACGTCCTTTCATGAAATCAATCTGGAAGCGCGCTTCCGCATAACGGAAAGCATAGGCCTTGTGCCCTTCATCGACGGCGGTATGGTCTATGAAGAGGAAACGCCGCGGCTCTTCCAGGATTTCCAGTGGGGCGCGGGCCTCGGACTGCGCTACTACACTCCCATCGGCCCCGTCCGCCTTGATGTCGCCGTGCCTCTGGACAAGACGAGCGACGACAGAGGCTATCAGATATACATCAGCATCGGACAGACCTTCTGATGAACGACCGCGAACACGATATCAGGGAAAAGACTCCGCCGGAACAGACCCCAGAAGCAAAACGCCCGGGTTCCCGTCGTCTGCTGCGCCGCATCGCGTGGGGCTGCGCCGGGTTCTTCGTCTTTCTTGCATCGGCGCTGTGTGCCGGAGTGCTGTTTCTCCGAAGTCAGACGGGCGAAGCCTGGCTGACGGATACCGTCAACAGCGCCCTGCATGATATGCCCGGACGCCTTTCCTTCCGCATGGCGTCCTTTCAGGGCCCCCTGCCTTCGCGAGCCGTGCTTTCGGGAATCGTGCTCGAAGACGAGCACGGTCCGTGGCTTGAAGCGGAAAAGGCGGAACTTCGCATGGACTGGTCCGCCCTGCCGCAGGCCGTGGTTGTTTCCGCACTCTCCCTGCAGGAGCCCCGCCTTCTGCGCCTGCCCGAACCGGAGCCGACTCCGCAGAAGGAGCAGGAACCTTCCGCCCCCCTTCCCCCCGGTCAGGTCTTGGTTGAGGCCGAAAGGATGCTGCAGAACTGGCCGTTCTGGCTTCCCTCCTTCCGCATCGACGAGCTTTCCGTCTCCCGGGCCGCCCTGCCTGCCTCACTGCTCGGCGCTCCGCTGCAGGCATCTCTTTCCGCCTCGGCCTCCCTCTCTCCGAAGGGCGCGAACATGACGCTCACGCTGCAGAGAGACGACGCGCCCTGTACGCCCTTCGACCTGAAGGCCTTTTTCACTCCGGAAAACGGACTATCCCTCAACGCGCACGGCTCCGACTTCGGCCTTGCCGGACTGCTGCCTGACGATATGGGCAGGGACGCGGCCCTTCTTTTCACCCTTGAAGGAAGCGGCGATGCCGAACGCCTGACCGTGGACATGACCGGAAGACTGTTTGAAGAAAGCTCGCAGAAAGACATGCTGACGGTCGCGGGAAAGGCACAGCTTCTGCCGGACGCCCCCGTGCCGCAGGCCTCCGTGACGCTGACGGTGGAGAGCGGCGACGCCGCCGCAAGGCTGTGGCCCCTTGCAGGTCAGAAGAACGGACGCCTCCGGGCCACGCTTGCCGCACAGGCGACGCAGGACGACGGCACAGGCATGAAGGCGGACGCATCCGTGGAGCTGTCGGACATGGACTGGAGCGACGCCCGTCTTGCCGCCCTTTTCGGCAGAGAAGGACGTCTGCACCTTTCGGCCGGGACGGAAGGCGCAGACCTTCTGCATCAGAAGGCCGTTCTGGAAGAGCTTTCCCTGAAAGCGGGCTGTGTGGACCTGCTCGCCAGCGGACAGGCGCAGTTTTCCGAAACGCTGAATTCGCCCGATACGAACATGGAATTTCATGCCGCATGCAGCCTGAACGATGCCGCGGCGCTTTCGCCGGACATTTCAGGGAAGGCGGACTTCACGGCGGACATTTCCGGCCCGCTGACCGCGCTTCGTGCCGACCTGGCCCTTACCGGCGACAGCTTCCGTCTTTCCGACATGAAGCTGGAAAAGGCGCA
>CASFUJ010000367.1:0-769 GCA_949297645.1 uncultured Desulfovibrionaceae bacterium | reverse complement strand
AGCTGTCGCGCCCGGCCATGCACCGGCCTTCCGATGAGGAGGCAACGGAGCGGCAGACCCCGCAGACCGCCATGCTGTCCGGTCAGGCCGCAGCCTCTCTGGTCGTCAACGGGCAGAATGCCTCTCTCCATACGGGCTGGAGCGTGGCGGAACAGGAAAGCGCTTCCGGCAGAGCGCTCCGCCTTGCGCTGGAAACATTCGACCTTCGTCTCGAAGACAACAGCGTCAAGGGCGACCTGCAGGCTCTGCTGCCCTTACCGGCTCCGCAGCCGGCAAAAGGCAGCATTGCTGAACTTGCGGGCACGGCGCTTCCTGCGCTTGACGGCAGCCTCAGCGTGCATATCCGGCACTGGACGCCCTTCTCCCGCGTTTCGGGCCTGCGCATGTCCGGCTCGCCTCTCACGCTGGATATGCGTCTCTCCTCCCTTCAGGGACAACATCTCGAATGGAAAGGCAGACTGGACAGCTTCCAGCTGCACACCGCAGAGCCTCTGTCCCTTTCCGGTCTGAACACCACGCTCAAGGTCGGAGACCTCTGGGGCTTTCCCGAAATTTCCCTGCAGACGGGACTGAACACGCTGAAAAGCTCCGGCCTTTCCCTGAATAGACTTTCCATCAAGGCAGAAGGCGGGGAAAAGAACGTGCGCGCTTCCATGCAAAGTCACGGTGATATCGACGCGGATGTCGCCCTGCGCTGGAAGCCGGGCGAAGTGACGATAAGCACCCTTTCAGCCACGGTGAAGCCCGCGCTTCTTGGTCTTGCCGGAAC
>CASFUJ010000366.1 GCA_949297645.1 uncultured Desulfovibrionaceae bacterium | reverse complement strand
CGAGGAAGTTGTACAGACGGCCCATCCACTCCGCATCTCGGCGGGCGAGGTAATCGTTCACGGTGACCACATGCACGCCCTTACCGGAGAGGGCGTTGAGCACCACGGGCAGCGTGGCCACGAGAGTCTTGCCTTCACCGGTCTTCATTTCCGCAATCTTGCCGGCATGCAGCACCATGCCGCCCACGAGCTGCACGTCGTAGTGACGCATGCCCATGACGCGGCAGGAGGCCTCGCGCACCAGCGCGAAGACTTCGGGCAGCACGTCGTCCAGCGAACGGCCGCCGTTCTGTACCTGGTCGCGGTATTCCGCAAGCTTTGCGGGAATCTCCTCATCGGAGAGGGCCTTCATCTGGGGTTCAAGAGCGTTGCACTTCCTGACTTTGGGACGCAGGGAGCGAAGATAACGTTCGTTACGGGTACCGAATATTTTGCCGATCAGGAACTTGATCATGGGTATCTCCAGAAAATATCGTTGGAACAAGGCAGAAGATAAGTCATGCCTTTCTGTTTGGCAAATGTCCGCAGGGGCATTTTTCCCCATATTTTTCCCTGAAGGCGGCTTTTTCCCTCCTTCCAGCCGACTCCGGGCGACAAGACGTCCCCTTCGGCGGGGACGCTGGACAAAAGGACGCGCCTGCTTCATGATGGAGTTCATGGCCTCCGCCCTCTTCCGCGCATGGTGTGCAGAAGAGCCGTCGGCCTTACCCGCCTTTTCAGGGCACTGACGCCATGCCTGGAAAACACGCCCTCTTCACGATGCTCGCACTTGCAGCCGCAGCCGCCCTCATCTGCGGCTGTTCCTCCAAAAATACCGGCTACATGAACGGCCGGTACAGAGGCACCAAGTCCTACACGGTGCGCGGCAAGACCTATCATCCGCTGCAGTCCGCGCAGAACTTCGTGGAAACGGGCGTCGCGTCCTGGTACGGGCCGGGCTTCCACGGCAAGAAGACCTCCAACGGCGAACGCTACAACCAGAACGCCATGACGGCGGCCCACAAGCTGCTGCCTTTCGGCACGCGCCTTCGCGTGACCAATCTGGAAAACGGACGGGTGACGGAAGTGCGCATCAACGACCGCGGTCCCTTCGTGGGCAGCCGCATCATCGACCTCTCCCGCGCCGCCGCCAAAGACCTCGGCATGCTGGGCAAGGGTACGGCGAAAGTCCGCCTTGTGGCGCTGGAAGACGGCAGGGAACCTGCCGTTCTCACTCCCGACGGCGACATGCTGGGCCTTTTCTATGTGCAGATAGGTTCCTTCCGCGAACAGGTGCGCGCCATAAATCTTGCGGATTTCATGCGCACGCGCGGCTACGGCTGCCGCATCGCACGGCACGACGGCAACGAGCTCAGCTTCGTCCAGCTCGGCCCCTATCCTTCCCGCTCCCAGGCGGAAAAAACCGCCCGTTCCCTGAGCCTTACCTACCGCGGACTCTTCGTCATTGCGGAATAATCCTTTCGGAGTTTCCATGTCCGCTCCAGCCAGCAGCATGTACGAAAAATCCCCGGCAGGTTCCGGCCTTGCCCTGAACGATGACGAACTGGCACTGCGGTTTCCGCCGCTACAAGACGGCCAGTTTCACCCCGCTCGCCGACACCCTTTCCGACACGCACAACCGCGTGCGGACTCTGGCCACCACGGACTTCACCCAGGAGCAGATAAACCTGCTCATGGGTTCCGACTCCCTTCGCCCCTATACCATCAACAACGCCTTCATGCTCAAGAACGCGCAGACGAGTCTGCGCGAGGAAGACATGGGGTCCTACCTGCGCATACCGCTCTTCACCGTAGGGGAGGCCACCTTCCAGCTCATCTTCTGTTCCAACATCGCCAACACCTTTTCCCGCGAACTGGTGGATAAGCTGCTCTTTCTCACCACCCCTCTCGGCGAAAGCCTGCGCGAAGACTTCATGGCCACCGGAGCCGTGCGTTCCGCTGAAAAGATAGGCAACCCCGGAGGCAGCGCTTCGAACCGTCTGCGCGCCATGAAAGGCATGCACGACCTCTATATCCACCTGGAGCAGGCGGCCGCCACGGACTGCACCGTGCTCATTCTGGGCGAGACGGGCACCGGCAAGGAGCTTGTGGCCAACGCCGTACAGGAACTTTCCCTGCGCTCGAGCCGGCCCTTCGTCAAAGTCAACTGCGGCGCCATCAATGAACAGCTCGTGGACAGCGAGCTCTTCGGCCACGAGAGGGGAGCCTTCACCGGAGCTTACGGCGCTCATACAGGATACTTCGAAGCGGCCAACGGCGGGACCGTTTTTCTGGACGAAATAGGCGACCTGCCCCTATCCATGCAGGCGCGTCTGCTGCGCGTCCTCGACCAGCGGGAAATCCGCAAGGTCGGCAGCGCCCACCCCGTCCCGCTGGACATTCGCGTCATCGCTGCCACGCACAGGGACCTCATGACCATGGTACGTCAGGGAAAATTCCGCGAGGATTTGTGGTACAGACTCAATGTCTGCGTACTTCATGTTCCGCCCCTGCGAGCCCATCGCAGTGACATTCCCGCCCTCGCCCGACTGTTTCTCATAGAAAAATCCAAGGCCATCGGCGTGAATTTTCCCAGCCTTACCGCGGAACAGCTGGAAAAGCTCTGTCAGCACAACTGGCCCGGCAACGTACGCGAGCTCGAACACCTCATGGAAAGACTGCTCGTCCGTCTCAGAGGCGGCAATTTCAAGGTCGACGACATTCTGAACAGCGAGCTGGAAAACATCCACAGACTGGACAGAGTGCTGCCCGCCAACGGTATTCCTGCTCCCGCCACAGAGCTTGAACGTTTCGTCTGTCCTTTCTCAAGCACCGCTTCCGAACGGCAGGAAGTCCTGCCTGCCGCAGAGCCATGGCACGGCCCGCTGGCCCTGCGCAATCTGCTCCGCGCCACTCCATGGCCTTCTTTGAAGGAGCTTACGGAAAGCTACATCGACGACGCTCTGCGACATACCGGAGGACGTATCGGCGGAGACGACGGCGCGGCCGCCCTGCTCAACGTTCACCCCAACACGCTCAGAGTACGGCGCCAGAAAAAAAACCTCGCCGGATAACGGTATCCGGACGCGGAACATATCAGCCGCTTCCTTCCAGAAAACGCCGCCCCACCTCAGACCTGAATTCCGCACGGTCTTCTTTTCCCGTTCTGATGACGTCGCGGGACGATGGCCGGCGACGGACCTTCTCCCTCTTTACTGTCTTCCGTGAAAAGCGGGCAATGTCCGTATATGCAAAAGGCCCGCGCCGTCCGAAGACAACGCGGGCCGTGTTCTTTCAGGCCGTCAGCCTGACGGGGTCAGTAAAGTCCGAGCACGCCGCCGCCGATGAACAGCACGCTGGCCACGCACAGGGGAATCCAGATGAAGGAAATGGTCACACCGGCCTTCAGCCAGTCCTTCATGGAGTAGTAGCCGTACTGATAGGTCACAAGCTGCACGGCGTCGATAACCAGCACGAGCGAGGCGGAAGCCAGGAAACCCAGAGGCAGAGCCAGCACTACG
>CASFUJ010000365.1 GCA_949297645.1 uncultured Desulfovibrionaceae bacterium | reverse complement strand
GGTATGAGATCCTGATCATCCATGACAACGCCTATTCGGAGATCGTCTACGACGGCCGGCAGGGGAAATCCTTCCTGTCCTATCCCGGCGCCCGGCAGGTGGGTGTGGAGTTCAACTCCCTGTCCAAAACCTACAACCTCACCGGCGCGCGCATTTCCTTCCTGCTGGGCAACCGGGAGGTGGTTGGGTGCTTTCGCCGGCTGAGATCCCAGATCGACTATGGGATTTTCCTGCCGGTGCAGCAGGCTGCGGTGGCCGCCCTGCGCGGCCCCCAGGACAGCGTGACCCGACACCGGATGGAGTACCAGGCCAGGCGGGACGCGCTGTGCGGCGGACTGCGGTCCATCGGCTGGGAGGTTCCAGATAGCCAGGGCAGCATGTTTGTCTGGGGGCCGCTGCCCAAAGGCTACTCCAACTGCGTGGACTTCTGCTATGAGCTGCTGGATCGGACGGGCCTGCTGTGCACCCCCGGCTCCGCCTTCGGTTCCCTGGGGGAGGGATATGTGCGCTTTGCCCTGGTCCAGCCCGTGCCAGTCATGGAGCAGATCGTCGCTGCGGTGGCAGGCAGCGCTTCGGCGCCGGACCAGAGCGCTTCGAGACGATAAAGCTCCCGAACCGGTTCCTGAAAGATGTGAACGATGACATCATTGAGGTCCACCAGTACCCACTGTCCCTCCTGATAGCCTTCCGTGCGGAGGATTTCGAACTTTTCCTGCTTGCACATTTCCGAAAGGCCGTCTGCCAGACTGCGCGCATGGCGGGCTGAAGAGGCCGAGGCAATGATGACGATGTCGGCCAGAGGGTTGCCTTCCGGCAGCCGGAATACGGCGATGTCGCGGGCCTTGTGCTCAGCCAGCCAGTGCTGCATGATGGGAGCCTTTTCGGAAGCGGGAAGCGTGGAATACTTTTTTTCTTTGGTCATGGTGTCCCTCAGTATGCTCGATATGAATGGGGCGTCAGCATACATCATTCCCCCGTCAAGCGCAAATGCCGGACAGGGGGGAAGGCGGACGCTTTTCTTTTTGCTTTCCTGCCGGTATGCTGAAAAGGGAGAGATTTTATGACGGATTTTCATATCATACTCGGCGGCCCTTCCAGGGACGGCCTTTGTGTTGCTTCGGCCCTTCGCTACGCCGCGCTGGCCGGGCTGCGATTTGTCGGCCTTGTACAACGCTGCGACGGTTTTGATTTTTCCTTTGTGGAGTCTTTGACGGCTCAGGTGCGCAGGTACAGTCTGTATGCCGATGTGGAGGCCGTGGCCGGGGTGGAGCTCAGGCACGTTCCGCCGGCGCTGATTCCTTCCGCCGTGCAGCAGGCCCGTGATGCGGGTGCGGCGCTGGTGCTGGTGTACGGAGAAACGCTCTGCGACCAGGTGGCGGAAGGGACGAACTTTGCGGCCATAGACGCCGGGGCCGACATTCTTGTCCATCCCGGTCTTATTGATGCGAAGGCGGCGGCCTATGCCGCGGAAAAAGGGGTGGCTCTGGAGTTCACGTCCTGCCCGAGGCATGCTCTTGCCAACGCCCATACGGCTTCCATGGCCCTGCGTTTCGGCTGTCCTCTGGTGCGGGGAAGTGCGGCGACAAGAGCGGAAGAGATGACGACAAGAGCGTTCTGGCCTTTTGTCATCAGAGGGTGCGAAGTGTTCGATCTTGGGGAGAGTGAAGGTAATCTTTTGGAATATTTGAAAAAAAATGAATATGTTCTGATGCGGAAGCTTATGCGGCGATAGGGCGGTAAGAAAAAATTAAAAAAAATGGCCTTCAGAGCTTGACGGACAGGGGGCGTTTAGGTAGGTTTCTCCCTGCCGAGAGACGAAATGCTCATGTAGCTCAGTTGGTAGAGCGCATCCTTGGTAAGCTCCATTTTTTCTCTTTGCCTACCAGAGTCGGGATGTAGCGCAGTCTGGGAGCGCACTTGAATGGGGTTCAAGGGGTCGCTAGTTCAAATCTAGTCATCCCGACCAGAAATTTTCGGGAGTCACGATAATCGTCGTGACTCCCTTTTCTGTTAACAATCCTTCGCACGAACCGCGTTTTACGAGGCAAGCTGCCGCGGTATTCTCCGGAAGCGGAAGACCGGAGGTCTCACTGGTTCCCGGTTTTTTGTGCCGGGACAGTCGGTTGGCATTGTCGATAGGTGCAGAAGTCCAAAGGAGCCCGGACATCCTTTTCTGGCCTGCCGTTCTGTTCGTACGCTGTCATGAGGCGGTCTCAGGGACTTCTCCGGCGGTCAGACTGGACGGATTCAGGCCGAAAAACGTCGTTGCTGCCTGCCGTGGCAAAAAAAGGAACAGGGGAAAAGGCGGCTGCGCATGGGCGTCAGCCATGTTTTTCTGTACAAGAGTCCTCCGATAATTTCGATATCCGTTTCTCCTTTCCCTGTTTTTTGTAAAAAACAGAGCACACAGTCTTTTCCTGATTTTTGAGAAGAAAGGCTCTTGCTTCCCGGAGGGAAAATGGGCAAAAGAGTGTGTTGGCGTTGTAATATAATGACCGGTGCAGGTTCTGCCCGTTCCGGCACGTTATTTTCAAGGAGTGCATATGTCTAAAACTGAACAGCCCACAGGGGCCATGAACCGTTTTCTGAATGCTGTGGAAGCCGCCGGCAACAAGCTGCCCCACATCACCATGCTTTTTCGTCTCCTCGGTGAAGAATTTCATGAACTTCCCGCCGCTCGGCATGACCATTGTGGCCACCATGGGCATAGGCATCGCAGAAGGCAGCGGTTTCATTCATGTCCTTCTTAAAAAGCTGCTCAGCATCATTCCGAGAGGGATTCTTACTCCGGCTGTGATTTTCGTTTCCATCCTCTGTCACATCGTGTCCGACTCCGCCTATGTGGTGCTCATGCCGGTTTCTGCGCTGATTTTCTACTCCTGCGGTCGTCATCCTCTCGCCGGTATCGCCTGCTCCTTTGCGGGGCTTGCAGGCGGCTTTACGGCCAGCTATACGCCCTCCATCATCGACCCCGTCATGCAGAGCTTCACGCAGGCCGCTGCGCAGACGATAGACCCTGCCTATTCGGTCAACGTGCTCTGCAACTATTTCTATGCGCTGGGCGGCACGTTCTTCGTCATTGCTGCCTGCTGGTATGTCACCGATAAGATCGTGGAACCGCGTCTGCGCATGACCATGCCGCTGGACAGCGGGCTGGAAAACGATCCCGACCTGCAGCTCAATCCCATCAGTCCCGAGGAAAACAGGGCGTTCCGTAAGGCCTGCGGTGCGTGGGCTGCCTTTATTCTGCTGTTCTTTGCCCTCTGTGTGCCTGAAAATTCTCTGTTCCGTGCACCCGACGGCAGCCTGACCAGTCCTCAGTCCCCGGCCATGCAGGCCATTGTACCGCTTCTTTTCCTGTTCTTCTCCATACCCGGTCTCGTGTACGGCTACGCTTCCGGAAGCTTCAAGAGCAGCACGGATGTCATCAAGTCCATGGAGCATGTGCTCACCATGCTGCTTTCCTTCATCGTCTTTGCCTTTTTCGCCGCACAGTTCCTTTATGTATTCGGCAAGTCCAACATCGGTACGCTGCTGGCCATCGCGGGCGCGGAATTTTTGAAGAACATGGGACTGCCTTCCGGATGTACGCTGTTCGGCATCATTCTGCTGACCGGCATGCTGAATATCCTCATCACTTCCGCCACGTCCAAGTGGGCCATTCTTT
>CASFUJ010000364.1 GCA_949297645.1 uncultured Desulfovibrionaceae bacterium | reverse complement strand
AAACCATATCGGCGGCTGGCATGCGGTCGTTGCGCTGCCGCATCAGCACGAACACCGCACGCTTGCCGACATTCTTGCGCTCATCGCCGCCTGCGGCATGAGCGAAGAAGGCAAAAATCTCGCCTCGCAGACCTTCACCCTGCTCGCCCGCGCCGAAGCGGCCGTTCACGGCAAGTCGCCGGAAGAGGTTCACTTCCACGAGGTGGGAGCGCTCGACAGCATCCTCGACATCTGCATGAGCTGCGAGCTTTTCTGCCGCCTCGCTCCCTCGCGTCTCGTGGTCAGTCCCCTGCCCGTGGCCGACGGCTTCGTGCACTGCGCCCACGGCATTCTTCCCGTGCCCGCCCCCGCCGTGCTGGAACTCATGGAAGGCGTTCCCGTTCGCCCCTTCCCCGGACAGGGAGAAACCGTCACGCCCACTGCCATGGCCCTTCTGAAGGCGCTGGAGGCCGAATTCGGCCCGTGGCCCGCCATGCGCGTGGAGAAAAAGGCCATCATCTACGGCAGCCGCGTCTTCGAAAACGCACCCAACGGCGCCATCTTCGCCTGCGGCAGCCCGGAAGCGTCTCAGGAGTAGGAAGTTTTCATGGATATCCCGTCCCTTGAGGACCTGCGCCGCGCCCTGTCCGATGCCGCCGTCCAAGGCCGTTTCGCCCTCGCCTATTCCGGCGGTCTCGACAGCCGCTTTCTGGCCCATGCCGCCCGCCTTCTGGGGCTGCACCCTCTGCTTCTGCACGTCACCGGTCCCCATGTTCCGCCGGAGGAAAGCGACTTCGCCCGCGCCTGGGCGGAAAGACAGAAGCTTCCGTTCCGCACCGTCCCCCTGAACCCGCTCCCGCTTCCGGCCGTGGCAGAGGGCGCGCGCGACCGCTGCTACGCCTGCAAGCGCTATTTGTTCACCGCCCTTGCCGCACAAAGCAATCTGCCCCTCTGCGACGGCACCAACGCTTCCGACGCTTCGACCTACCGGCCGGGACTTCGTGCCGTGCGCGAGATCGGCGTCATCTCTCCCCTCGCCCTTGCCGGGCTGACCAAGAAAGATATACACTTTCTTGCGGAACAGACCGGCATGGAAGAGCCGGACCAGCAACCCCGCCCCTGCCTGCTGACCCGCCTGCCCTACGGCGAAACGCCCACAGAGGAAATACTCTCTGCCATCGCCGCCGGGGAGAGAGCGATACGCAGTGCCCTTGCCCGCATGGACCTGTCCCGGGTGGACTTCCGTCTGCGGCTTGTGGCGCCGGGCAGGCTTGAACTGCACCTGCGCTCTTCCGACGCGTCCGCCATGCCCGCATCCCTCATGGACACGCTGGCAGAGGAGGCGCACGCCGCCATGCCCGGTCATCCCCGGCCTGTCCCGGCTCTTCAGGAAAACCTTTCCGGCTTTTTCGACAGAACATAGCCCAACACTTACCGCCACATCCGTATCAGGAGGAACCCTATGGCAGCATCGAAAGTCTATTTTACCGACATGCGCTGCAAGGTCGGCACCAGTCTGCTGGACAAGCTCGACAAGCTCATGAAAGCCGCCGGCATCGAGACCATCGACTTCGAAAACAAGTTCGTGGCCATCAAAATGCACTTCGGCGAACCGGGGAACCTCTCCTTCCTTCGCCCCAACTTCGCCCGCGCCGTGGCCGACCGGGTGAAGGCCCTCGGCGGACGGCCCTTCCTCACCGACTGCAACACCCTGTACGTCGGCCGCCGCAAGCATGCGCTGGAGCATCTCGACGCCGCGTATGAAAACGGCTTTTCTCCCCTCAGCACCGGCTGCCAGATCATCATCGGCGACGGTCTGAAAGGCACCGACGACGTGGAAGTACCGCTGGAAAACTGCACGGAATTCAAGAGCGCGCTCATCGGCCGCGCCGTCATGGATGCCGACATCTTCATTTCCCTGACTCACTTCAAGGGGCATGAAATGACGGGCTTCGGCGGCGCCATCAAGAATATCGGCATGGGCTGCGGCAGTCGCGCCGGCAAAATGGCCATGCCGGCAAGCCCAAGGTTGACCCCGAAAAATGCCGCGGCTGCCACACCTGCGTCCGTTTCTGCGCTCAGTCGGCCATTTCCTTCGGTGAAGACCGCAAGGCTTTCATCAACCACGATGTGTGCGTAGGCTGCGGCCGCTGCATCGCCACCTGCAACTTCGACGCCATTTCCAACGCCGTCGATGCCGACAGCGGCATTCTCAACCGCCGCATGGCCGAATACGCAAAGGCCGTGGTGCAGGGACGCCCGCAGTTCCACATCAGCATCGTGAATCAGGTCTCCCCCTGCTGCGACTGCCACGGTGAAAACGATGCCGCCGTTGTGCCGGACATCGGCATGTTCGCGAGTTTCGACCCCGTGGCGCTGGACAAGGCCTGCATCGACGCCGTGAACGCGGCCCCCGTCATCGCTTCCAGCGTTCTCGGTCAGTGCGACCACGCCGCTCATGACCACTTCACCAGCATCCATCCCACCACGGACTGGCGCGGCCAGATCCGCCATGCCGAAGCCATCGGCCTGGGCAGCGGGGAATATGAACTGATCACCCTGTAAACCACGTGCTCCGCAGGGCCGCCTCCCTCAGGGAAGCGGCCCTTTTCTTTTCCC
>CASFUJ010000363.1 GCA_949297645.1 uncultured Desulfovibrionaceae bacterium | reverse complement strand
GCAGAATTCCCGAAACCATGAGCCACACGCTTACGGCAAGAAAACCGTGGGATGCCCCGAGCGCCCGCAGAAGAGCCAGCGCCCGCACCCGCATGGCCACGGCGAAGAAGCCGGAAACCAGCGCCGCCGCCAGAGCCGCGGCCTGCGCCCCGGAGGCCAGCAGGAGCATGACATTGTGTATCTCTTCCAGCATGACGAAAAGCCTCGTAAGCACCTCGCCGGAAAACACGGCCTGCGTCCTGTCCGTGTTCAGGGCCGTGCGCAGCCGGTAGGCATCGGCCACGGTCACGGGTTTCACCACCACGGCCGAACAGCGCCCTTCTCCCTTACCTCCGTCATGCATACTCCACAGGGCTTCTATGGGAACTACGATGGCTCTGTCCCACGGGGTACCCGTGGCCGGCATGCGGCCGACCACCTGAAAGAGGTGTTCATGCGCGTGTTTTTTTCCGCCGTCCTCATCCAGCATCGCTTCGGCCACACTGCCGTGGCTCGGCGCAAAACGGTCCCCTTCCTTCAGGGGCACTCCCGCCCCGACCACGGCCTCGCCGGGATTGAGAAACATGCGGCCCGAAGCGAGCGGACGCCTGTTGCCCAGCGTCACCAGCTCCGAAGACGAACCCGCAATCGGATATTCACGCCAGCGGTCTCCGAAAGCGAGAGGAGCCGCCCAGCGTATGCCGCCGTGGGCCCTCACCTCTTCCAGCGTTTCCGAAGGCAGCAGGGACAGGGGTTCGGACTGGAGATAGACCGTTCCCAGCACCAAATCCACGGCGCTGCCCTTCGCTCCTATGAGCAAATCGAAGGCATCCGCCGAGCGGGCCATGCCGGAACGGATGGAGCGTTCCATCATGGATACCGCCGGACTCAAACTTCCGGCAAAGGCCAGCACCAGAGCGAGCGCCAGCGCGCCGCCCCAGGAACGGCGAAATTCGCCGCGCAGAAAAAGAAAAGGATTCATACCATTCCTCAGCGTGAGAGCATTCAACTATCCGAAACGTATCCCCCTGCCTTTGCGGCATGAAGGCTGCGTCTCTTCCGGACTACTTGGCCTTCAAATCGTCATCGAACCCGGAAAGCAGACGACCGCGCTCAAGATGAAAACGCCTGTCCATCCTGCCGTGCAGCACCTGCTCATGGGTCACTACCAGAAGCGTGCAGCCTTCCGAGCGCGCCAAGTCCACAAGCTCGTCGGTAACAAGCTGCGCATTACTGCGGTCAAGACTGGCCGTAGGCTCGTCGGCCAGCAGAACCGACGGGCGGAACAGAACAGCCCGTGCCATGGCCACGCGCTGCTGTTCGCCGCGGGAAAATACTCCGGTCGGAACCTCCGTACGGCGTATGCCGAGACGTCTGAGCAAATCCCGCGCACGAACACGCAACTCCTCCGGGAGACGTACATGCCCGAAGGTTGCGGGCAGAAGCACGTTTTCCATGGCGGAAAGCTGAGGAAAAAGCTGAAAATCCTGAAATATCATCCCCACATGCCGCCCGCGCCAGGCATCGCGCCGCCCTTCCGGCATGCTGCTGAGGTCATCCTCTCCCCAGCGCAGTTCACAGCCGTGACAAACATCCGGCAGAATAAGGCCGCAGAGAAGATTGAGAAGCGAGGTCTTGCCGGAGCCGGAATCCCCGTAAATGCCGACCAGAGTCCCCCCGGGCAGGTCGAACTCTGGAATGTCCAGCACTCGACGCATACCGTTGCCGTCCCTGACACTGTAGCGGATGTTCCGCAGACGAAGAGCGTTGTTCATACAGCCTCACAACGTATGGAAGGTGGCGTTGCGCAGACGGAGCTGACTGACGAAACCGGTGTGTTCGTCCGTCCAGGAGCCGACCTCCAGATCCCCTTCCACTTCAATGACGGTATTGTTCTGTACGAAGCGCTGTTTTTCGGAGAGGTACACCACCAGAATATTGTCCGGCCAGTCGGAATCGGACTGGCAGAACGGGCACAACGCCACAGGCTCGCGGGTAAGCACGAAGAAATCCGCATCCGCCTTGAGCGGCGGGGCCATGAATCCGCGAATCA
>CASFUJ010000362.1 GCA_949297645.1 uncultured Desulfovibrionaceae bacterium | reverse complement strand
CTTGAAGTCACGGACGACGAGGACGCCATCTATCTGTATGCCCGCCTGGGGACGCTCCCTGCCGGCGAGCAGGGCAGGGAACTGATGGCCCGGATGATGCGGGCCCATTGCCTGGGCCGGGAGAGCGGCAACACGCTTTTCGGCCTGGACGGTGAGGAGATCATGGCCTTTGCCCGCGTGGCGGCGGCCGAAGCCGAGGAAGGGACGCTCTTCACCGCGCTGGAAGATTTTCTGGATGTCCTGGCCCACTGGGCCGATGTGATGCAACAGGGCCGCTAGACGGGAAGGCCCCGCTGCCTGCTGCCGTCTTCCGGCACCATATACCGGGACGATTTTGGCCGGAGCTCCGCGTCCGGGAGACCTATCTCAGCGGTGACAGCGCCGCCAAGGAACTGTGCGGAACTCCTTGGCCCTGCAGAGCCCCGCACCGGCCCCGTGCCGCACAGGCGACCACAGGGCATAACCGCCGCGGGAAATCCCACGCCCGCCTGCCCGGTCGCGACAGCCGGAGAAGGCCGCCACGCCGCCGCTCACAACCATATTCATAATGAAGGGGGACGCCATGCCAGGACCAGTGCAGGCAACGCAGACACGCTACATCAGTCTCGATACGGATTTCGGCTATGACGCCCTGGGCGGCATGGGCCGCCTTGGCAGGCACAGCATGGAGGTGCTGGAGCCGGGCACACGGCAGACCGACCGCATCCCGGGCCCGCCCAAAACGGTGGGGCGCTGGTTCGCCAAGCTGCTGGACAGCCTCACCCCGGCAAGCTGGCGTGCCCAGGGCAAGTTCCGTCGCGGGCTGGAAGACTTCAGCGCCCAGACGGGCAGGATACTGGGCCATCTGCGCAATGCCGCTGCCGGTGCGCCCGACGATCCCCAGCGCCGTGCGGATCTGGAATCGGCCCTGCGGGAGCTGGCCGGACTGCGGCAGGCGGCGCGCCCCATGACCAGCCGGGGCGCGGACTATGCCGAACTGCTCCAGACCCGTGTGCGCCGCAACATGGCCATCCTGCGCGAGGAAGCCCCGCAACGGGCCGTGGAGTTGCGGCAGCTGCAGACGAGCGGCCTGCTGGATGCCGTCATCGCCGACCTCGATGACGGGCAGGCGGACATGGCCGCCGACCTGGCCCTGATCCGGGATGCCCTGCACACCGGCGCGGACGACATGGCCGCCCGGGTGGAGGCTCGGGCCACCGACCTGGGAACGGCTTCCGCCGCACCGGTCGATGACACGCCCCCCGAAACGGCCCCGCACCCCTATCGTTCCCGTTTCAGCCCCGCCGCCCTGCGGGACTTCTTCCTGGGCCGCATCACCTTCAGGGAAGAAGCCCGGCAGGCCTTGCAGGAACGCCAGGCCACCCTGGCCCGTTTCACGGGCGAGGCCCGGGACACCCTGCAAGCGGCCCTGGAAGCCGTGGACGCCGTGCTGCAGGACAGGCTGACGGCTGATGCGGACAGTTTTGCCCACGTCCAGCATCAGGTGGACGAAAAGATGCGCCGGGCCATCCACTGCGCCCTGGACGATGTCTGCGGGCTGGCCCTGCGCCATCTGGATACGTCGGAGAGCGTAGGGCAGGAAGGGCAGGACTTTCGCCGCATCGACGCGGACTTCGTCCGGCAGGAGCTGGCCGCCATCGAACACGGCGACCGGCCCGCGAGCGGGGACAGCGCCCCGGCGGATACGGCCCGCCCCGACGCGGACCCGTTCCGGCAGGGCATCCGGCAGGCACGCCGGCAGATACGGGATATCTCCCGCCTGTACGGCCAGCTGACGGAAGGTCTGGGCGAACTGGCGCAGCGGGACAGCCGCTGCCGGGCCTGCCTGCTGCTGCACGAGCTGGCCGAAAGCGACCTGCCCCCGGACATGGACCGTCAGGAATGGGGCCGGGCCTGCGACACGCTCATCGAGGCCCTGCGCTCTCCCGCCACGGATGCCTGGGCCGTCAGGGACGCTCTGTCCGTCATCGACCGGAGGACAGGAGACGCCCGGATGCCGGAAGACGTGCGCCGGCGCATACCCAGAGAAGGGGAGA
>CASFUJ010000361.1 GCA_949297645.1 uncultured Desulfovibrionaceae bacterium | reverse complement strand
CACACGTCATCTGCTCAACGACATTACCCGCGGGCGGTTCTCCACGGACGTGGGGAAGACTTACGTTTTATAAACAATAAAAACAATATGTTAGACGGTTCCCCACGGGCGTGGGGAAGACACACACGTCATCTGCTCAACGACATTACCCGCGGGCGGTTCTCCACGGACGTGGGGAAGACTCACCTGTGCTTCCTTGGCCGCGGCGTCACGCAGACGGTTCTCCACGGGCGTGGGGAAGACACTGGGATATTAAATTCCCCCCCCGCACGCGCGGGCGGTTACGAAAGGACGCGTATTTTTTTTTCGGGACGGGACGGCGGGAGTATCGCGCCGTGCGTCGATGGAGGCAGGCAGACGCACGGCGCGTCGGTGCGGGGGAAATATCTGCGCAGGTATCGCGCTCTGAGAGAGGTTTCCGCAGGGCACGTTGAAAACGCACGCGCAGGTATCGGCCGCATGCAGGGGAAGGCGCGGCAAAAAAGGAGGGAAACGTTCCGCCCTGACGGAAAAAGGCGTTCCGGCAGACCTTGTGCGGGAAAGGGACGTGAAAAACACTGGACTAAGCGCGGAAAAAGAAGTAGGGTTCTCCGACTTGAATCTCAACGCTGCGGTAAATCGGGCGACTAGGCGACTGTCCGCCTGCCAAGGTGGGTATGGGCGAACCCGTGGGTCCGCAAATCAGGAGTGTACCATGAAAGAAGGCATCCATCCCAAAGTGTACAAGGCCAAGCTTGTCTGCGCCTGCGGCAACGTCGTGGAAGTGCTCTCCACCAAGGGCGAAACCGTGCACGTCGAAATCTGCTCCGCCTGCCATCCGTTCTTCACCGGCAAGCAGCGCTTCGTCGATACCGCCGGCCGTATTGACCGCTTCCGCAAGAAGTACGCCAAATTCGCCAAGTAACGCTGGTTCCGGCGTCGATTGAGCCGGGAACGAGCGGAACCTCCCCAGGCTTTCCTGGGGAGGTTTTTGAGTTTGCGCGCAGATTGCGCGACAGTTGCACGGAAGGGTGAAGCATGAAGCACAAGGGGTCTTTTCTCCGCATTCTCTGTCTTGCGGCGGAGAGCTGCGCGCTGCCGCTGGTGGGCGGTCAGGCCGTCATGGAAGGGGTGCTCATGCGCAACGGCGCAACCAGCGCGCTTGCGGTACGTCGTCCTTCCGGCGCCATTTCCGTGGAGAGCCGCCGCTGGAGCACCGTGGGGCCCCGGGGGCTGCACGCCGTGCGTTTTCTGCGCGGCTTTCCCATCCTTGTGGAAACCCTTGCCAACGGTATCCGGGCGCTGAACCGTTCGGCCGACCTCTCCACGGGCGAGGAGGACAGCTCCCCCATGACGCGCGGTCAGGTGGCGCTCACCCTCGCTCTGGCGCTCGGGGCCGCCGTTCTTCTTTTCGTGGCCGCGCCGCATGTTCTGGCCCTTTTCATGCAGTATCTGGGCCTCGGCGGCGGCATGACGGGACTTTCCTTCCATCTGTGGGACGGGCTTTTCAAGTTCCTCATGTTCACAGGCTACATCGCCGCCATTTCCTTTCTGCCCGACATACGCCGCGTGTTCCAGTATCACGGCGCGGAGCACAAGACCATTCACGCCTTTGAAAAGGGCGGTCCGGTCAGTGTGGAGAGCGCGCGGCAGGGCAGCCGTCTGCATCCGCGCTGCGGCACCACGTTTCTTCTTTTCGTTCTTTCCGCGGCCATCGTGCTGCACGCCGTGCTGGTGCCGCTGCTTCTTCTTTTCTGGGAACCCTCTTCCGCTCTCGTGCGCCATGCGGGCGTGGTCTGTTTCAAGATCGCGCTGATTGCGCCGGTAAGCGCGCTCGCCTATGAGCTCATTCACTATGCCGCCTCCGTGGACGGCGGCCTGTGGGGAAGAGCGCTGCGCGCCCCCGGCCTTCTGCTTCAGCTTCTGACCACGCGCGAACCCGACGACGGGCAGCTGGAAGTCGCCCTGACCGCGCTCCGGGAGGCCCTCGGTCCGTCCTTTGCCGGTCGTTTCCAATCCCCCCTACTGTGATGGAGTAACTATGTTTGCGAAACTGGAAAATCT
>CASFUJ010000360.1 GCA_949297645.1 uncultured Desulfovibrionaceae bacterium | reverse complement strand
CTGCTGGAACTGGCCGTAGGCGGGGCGTCCGCCATCTACGGCATCATACATGCCGAACCCGTCGAGCCCGGCGGCCCGCCCCTGCCGCGCTTTCCGTGGCTGGGCTGGGGTCTGGCCGCCCTGCTGCTGCCTGTGGGCCTGCTGCTGATTCTGCACCTTTCCGGCCTGCTGGTGGCCCGAACGCTGGAAGGCCCGGACGGAGGCGAGTCTTCATCGGAAGGCCGGCCCGACGGACAGACTGCCGGAACTCCCCTGCCGCCGCATGTGGAGCGCTTCTACAGCATCGTGCGCCATGCGCCCACGGTGGTCATCCTGCTTTCCCTGCTGGGCTTCGGCGGACTGCTGCTCTTTGTGGACGGACTGGTGGAGACGCTCGGCCGTCTGGGCGGCGCCCTGCTGGTCTATCTGCCCTGGATCGTGGGCGGGCTCGTCATCTTCCTTACCGTCTGCTATGTGACCCGGCAGTTTTTCCTGTACCGGCACCATCAGATGGAGCGGGAATACGCCTTCCGGCAGGCCGTACTGGAGCGCACCGGCATTATCCTGCTGCCTGACGGCAAGACTCCGCTGGAAATTCCCCCCGCGGCCCTGAATGCCCTGCCCGCCGCGGATTCCGCAAACCAGCCCGCCGCCCCGGTTGCGGAAATCGCTTCGGACGTCCCTCCTGCCCGGCCGTCCGGCCCGGAGACGGCGGGTGATGAAGCGGACGACATCGTGGAGGCCGACATTTCCCCCGCCGTTCCCCCGGCGGACAACGACAAAACAGCCTGAGCACCGGAAGGAGTCCGCCGCCATGCCGCAAGAAAATGTTCCCACAACCGATCGCACGAGCAAGGGTGTTCCCGCATCCCTGCTCGTGGCGGCTCTCCTTCTTCCTCTTGCCGCCCTCTGCTTCAGCATTTTTGTCGAGCATACCATCGCCGCACGGGTTCCTGCCGAGCGTGCCGCCTACTTTCGCAGTCGAGCGGACGAGGGAGATGCCGCGGCGCAGTATAATCTGGGCGAGGCCTATCTTATCGGCAGGGGTGTGCCGCAGGACAGGGCGCAGGCTGCCGAATGGTTCGCCAAGGCGGCGGCACAGGGGCATGCCGGGGCCCGGGCCGCTCTGGATGCGCTGCGGAACGGCGGCGACGACCCGTCGTCGCGGGACAAGGCGGCGCAACAGCCGTAAGCGATGCCGGGGCGGCGCAATGGAAAGCTTGTTGCGGCCTGACGTTCCGTAAACAGCGACGAAAGCGCCAATTATTTACCGGCCCGACAGCCCGCGCACAAAGGAGAATCTCCATGCGCCAGCAACAGGTCAGCTTGAGTAAACGTCCGGGAAATACCGAAAAACCGGAACGCAAGGAGTCCCTGTGGCCCAGGATAATCCTGGGTATCCTTATTCTGTGTGTTGTCTGGTTCATCTACGCCGTCAAAAACGGACAGTTCGACCAGTATATGCCTCCTGTCGGAAAAACGCCCGTCCCTGTCACGGCGTTCAGCAGGGACAGCACGCCGACACGCTCCGTCCCGAAGCCTCGGCCTGAACAGAAAAGTCCTGAGGAACAGAAAGCCCTTGCGGACCTCTTCGCCCGGGGCAAGGCCTGCCGGGAAAAGGACGCGGCGCAGGCGCTGGCATTGTTCCGCAAGGCCGCCGAACAGGGCTATGCCGAGGCCCAGTATGAGCTTGGCAGGATAGCCATCGAGGGCGTGGGCGCGTGGCCGAGTCTTGAGAATGTTGTCGAGTGGGCCCGAAAGTCCGACGAAGCGGTCTTCTGGTTCGGCAAGGCGGTTGAGCAGGGGCATGCCGGGGCCCAGTACGAACTCGGCAAACTGTATGCCGAGGGCGTGGGCGTGACGCGGAATGGGGCGCAGGCTGTCGAATTGTTCCGCCAATCCGCCGAGCAGGGCTATGCCGAGGCCCAGCGCATGCTTGGTGAAATGCATATCACGGGTAAATATGTGGCGCGGGATACAGCGCAGGCGCTGGACTGGTTCCGCAGGGCTGCCGGGCAGGGAGATGTCACGGCCGGGTACAAGCTGGGCATCATGTATATGGAGGGCTACGGCG
>CASFUJ010000359.1 GCA_949297645.1 uncultured Desulfovibrionaceae bacterium | reverse complement strand
CGAGCTCCGCCACCCGCCTGCCCAGATTGCCGAACCCGAACACGCCCAGCGTCTTTCCCGTCAGATCCACCTGCGCAGTCAGCGCGTAACAGAAATCACCGCAGCGCCCCCAGTCGCCGCGGCGCACGCTCGCATCGTGCAGACTCGTGCGGCGGCACAGCTCCAGAAGCAGCGCAAACACATGTTGCGCCACGGCGTTGGTGCCGTAGGCGGGCGTGTTGCACACCACGATGCCCCTCTCCCCGGCCGCGCGGGAGTCGATGACGTTGGTACCCGCGGCCGTCACCGCAATGCAGCGAAGAGCCGGCAGCGCATCCATGAGCGCGCCGTCCATGACCACCTTGTTCACCACGAGAATCTCGGCTCCGGCGGAGCGTTCCGCCACCTCTCCCGCTTCCGTGCGGTCGTAGCAGATCCATTCGTCGGTCCCTGCGGAAACCGGCCACGGCTGTTCCATGCCCGCCCGCAGAGTGTAACCGTCAAGCACCACTATCTTCATTGCCATCCTCTCCTTCCATGTATGGTTCACCCCCGCGGGGCCGTCACGCCAGAGAAGCCTCCCGCGCCTTGCCGCAGCCCGCGGCCGACTCGCGATATCCGCCCCCGCGAAAGCGCCTGCACAGGCTCCCGCCTTCCGGGCGGCTGCCGAAAACCGCTCCGCAAAGGACTTCTCCTCTGCTTGTGCCACAGCGAGGCCCCGCGTGCAAGCGTCGCCCGCTTTCGTGCCCGAAAACGCGTCAGGCATGTGCCGGGACAAGCCCCTTTTCCCCGTGTCGGCAGCACGCGGCTCCCCCAGCCCTTCGTCGCGACTCTTTGCCGCGTCCGCCATGCCGGGAAAGCCCCCGTCCGGCAGAATACGTTTTTTAGGACTCCGGCCCGGCGGGGGCGTTTATCCCGAAAACGACCCTTCGGCCGCAACCTCCTTCCGCATGCAGGGTCATGCAAAAAGCCGTCCCCCATCTGGACCCTTTTGTCCTCCCTCAGCGCCGGAAGAAAACGGATGCCGCACACACTTGCATGCCGCTCTTCCCTGCCCTATACTTGCCGAAAATTTTTGAAGGTGATGCTTCCATGTTTTCCCCGCTTTCCAGCACCCGGCTCCGTAGTCTCGTCATTTTCCGCAACATCCTTGCCGACCCCGTCGTTTCCCGGCTTCAGGTTCTGCTTGAAACCGACGTTGCCGACACTTCCGCCTGCGTCAACGCCTATTGCGACTTTGCCGCCGCGCTCTTCGCCCGCAGTGACGATTTGAGCGCCTACCTGCTCAACCTCATCATGGAAGACGAGAATATCTACATGCTGCAAAGCTGCGGCAGCACGCCCGTCTCCCCCTTCCTCGCCGAATGTCTGACCCATGAACTCGCCTTTCTGCAGGAGCTCGGCTCCTTCGACGGCAGCTCCGTCCGCGGGGTCGTCCGCTACGAGGGCTTCCTGCCCCGCTGGAAAACGAGTGAACTCGACTATGCAAAAGCCTACCGCGAACGCATAGCCACCATCCACGCCAAGGGCTACGGCATTTTCGCCAAGTACCGCATGTTCACGGTGAAGGACAGCCAGCTCATTCCCGTGCGCCATCCCGACCCGCAAACTCTCGAACAGCTTCCCGGCTACGAACGGGAACGCGCCAAAATCATCGCCAACACAGAAGCCCTCCTCGCCGGTGAACCCGCCAACAACGTGCTCCTCTACGGCGATGCGGGCACCGGCAAGAGCAGCACGGTGAAGGCCATCGTCAACGCCTACTGGACAAAGGGCCTGCGCCTTGTGGAAGTGAAGAAGAACCAGCTCTACCAGATTCCGGACATCACCGAGGCGCTCTCCCGCAACCCGCTCAAGTTCATCCTGTTCATCGACGATTTGAGCTTCAGCAGCAACGACAACGACTTCGCCGCCCTTAAAGCCATACTTGAAGGAAGCGTGAACGGTCACAGCGGCAACTTCGCCGTCTATGCCACCAGCAACCGCCGCCACCTCATCAAGGAAAGCTGGGAAGACCGTACCGGCAACGACCTGCACGAAGGCGATACCAGACAGGAACTCATGTCCCTCTCCGCCCGCTTC
>CASFUJ010000358.1 GCA_949297645.1 uncultured Desulfovibrionaceae bacterium | reverse complement strand
TGGGCAATCCCCATGCCGTGTCGCTGGACGTACGCATCATCGCCTCCACCCACGCCGATTTACACCGCAAGGTAAGAGAAGGCAGTTTCCGCAAGGACTTATGGTACCGTCTCAGCGTCTTTCCCATCCATGTTCCTCCGCTTCGGGAACGCAAGGAAGATATCCCTACCCTGCTGCGACACTTCCTGCACACCAAGGCCGGACAGTTCGATCTGCCGGAAACCATCCGTATTCCCAAGGAGGAGCTGGCGCGGCTCTATGCCTACAGCTGGCCGGGCAACGTGAGGGAACTGGAACATGTGGTGGAACGCGCCATGATTCTGGCCCGGGGTAAGAGCGGCGCACTGCACTTTCAGATTGAACGGGATGAATTCGGCGAATCTCCGTGGCCTTCCGTAGAAAAAGGCGGAAACTCCTCGGACTGGCCCACGCTGGCGGAAATGGAAAACCGGTATATCAGGGCGGTGCTGGATAAGTGCGGAGGAAAACTTACCGGAGAAAACAGCGTCACGCAGATACTCGATATTCACTACACCACTCTGCGCGCCAGAATGAAGCAACTCGGACTGGCCATGCCCCGGGAAAAATGACCTCCTCCGAAAAAATGCCTCTTTCCCGCACGCTGTGTTCAGCAGGGAAAAAGCCGGACCATGCCGGAAGACAGTTTCCTCAGGCATGGTCTGTTTTTCATGGCAGCCCGCCAAAGTCACCTCCGCGAACCGTCTTGTCCTATGTATCCGCAGAAATCGTCATGCCGCTGGCATGGGGAATATCATGTCTCCGAGCAGGAGGCCGCAGCCGAGGGCGATGAACGCGCAGGCCCCCAGCACGGCAAGACCGTAGAGGAGATATAGTCCCGCGGCGAAGAATACCCTTCCGAACTGAACATGGCCGCCGCAATGGGAACAGAAGAGACGGAAAACATGATACCCACGTTGCACAGTATCCCCACGCTAAGACACCCGATGACGAGATTCAGACCATAATGCAACGCAAGTATAGCGGTCACGGGAATGAACAGACTCACGACGGCGAGATTCACGATAATCTGAGCAACGATGACGCCGATAATCATGATGGCGAACCACACAAGCAGCGGAGACATGTCCCCAATGGCATGAATGAGGATGTTGCCCAGCCACTTGTCCACGCATCCGACCACCAGATTCTCACCGAACAGGATGGCGCCCGCCATGAAGATGATGACGGACCGGTCCACGGAGTTCCTTCAGTTCTTCCAGAACATGGGGAACCTGATGGTGCCTCTCTGCCTGTCCCGCCCGAAAGGCAGGAAAAGAAGACCGTCCCCCATGAGAACCGCCACCGACGGCGGCGCAAAAAATCTGACCCCACGTCCAGCCCAGCACCTTCGACACAGGCTGCCCGCCCCTCCCCCAGAGCAGCATGACGACGCTCATTACGAGCATGGAGGCATGTTCAAAGGCTGAGACGGGGTCGAACTCTTCGCTTCTTCTGGATATACTCTCTGAAACTGCTCACCAGACCGTCCTGACGGGAAGAAAAAAGAAAGGGGCGAAAATCACCATGACCAGAAGCCAGAGCAGACTGGTGAGCATGCCCAGCCCCGTCCACTCTGCAAACGTGACGTTGTAGTTCAGCGACATGGCGATGACGCCCGCCACCACTAGGGAACGCCGCCGATGGGCGTACCGACCCCGCCGAGCGCAGAGCCTACGCCGGACATGGCGCACAGCACCGCCCCCGGATGGTGTTGCTCCTGCCCCGCTGCGCCTTGATCCCCCGGCCCATGGCCACGGGGATATTGAGAACGATGGTGGAAACCAGACCCGTGGCAAAGTGAAGACCAGCATGAGACGGCGGGGTCGTACCTTTATCCAAGGCAGGCTCAGCACCCAGTATGCGTATCTCGTGATGAGTCCGTTTTCCTTCCACGCGCAGAGGGTACTTCAAGCAGACACAGGGGCAGTATTTTTCTGGATGAAATAGATAGTGTCGTCAAATTAAAGGTGTGTTATAATCTCCTCACTTATAATGAGGTGAGGTCATATGGCGGCACATCGGAGGCATGATATTTCCGACAAG
>CASFUJ010000357.1 GCA_949297645.1 uncultured Desulfovibrionaceae bacterium | reverse complement strand
CGCAGCCGTACTGTCTGGCCTTTTCCCGCATGACGGGAATGAATTTGTCCTCAATCAGGCCGTTGAACACCTCCGTGCCGGTGACCAGTACGCCCATGCGTGCACGACGCAGAGGCGTCACGGTAAAGAGAGGCTCTTCGCCGAGAACGGACAGCGCCTGACCGAGGCGCTCGCGGTCGAGGAAAAGGGGAATGGCGCGGGTTCCGGCAATTTTTTTGCCTTCCTGCACCAGCGTGGCGTCCTGACGGGAAGCACACATGACATCGGGAACCAGATTGAAGCGCTCCAGCTTTTTCACATCCACGGAAAGAAGACCGGAACAGTCCGCCACGAAATCAATTTTGCCTTCACGGGGAGGCAGGGCATAGCGGACGCCCGGCCCGGCCATGCGGCGGGCAAAACATTCGGCGGCTTCGTTTTCATGGGCAGGAGCTCCGGCGGGGGAAGCCCCGGCACTCTCGTCCAGCACGGCCACGTCAAAGCGTCCTATCTGCTGCAGACGGCAGAGGTCTCCGGGGCTCACGGTCTGTCCGGCGGTGAAGGCCGAGCCCTTGAATTCTCCGGGAACGATGCGGGTCATGTCATGGGCAAGCACCTTGCCCACGGCGTCTTCCGCGGAGACGATGCGCACGCCCGGACGGTCGGGAGTTCCCATTTCGGAGACACCGCTCGTTGCCGCGTAGTAGGTTTCTCCCTGACAGGCGCGGCAGATGGGGCCGTCCGACGCAGGATAGCCTTCCCCGCATACGGGGCAGAGCGCCACGGGTCCGGTGGGAGCGTGTCCCAGAAGGTCGGAGTGCACCACCACGTCCTCAACGCGGCAGATACTGTCGCCTGCCTGTTCGATTTCCTGCAGAAGACGCTTTTCGTCCTGGGCGTTTTTGGGCTTCTTCTTCATGAGCCAGTCGTAAAATTCCGCCCAGGCCTCCAGTTTTTTGAGGTCCACACTGACACGGACGCCCTTTCCTGTGTACTTGTCGTACAGGGTGACGGCGTAACGTCCCAGATTGCGGACCTTGACCCAGTTGTTACCCATGCTGCACAGGGAAAGAAGCTGTACGGCGTCGGGCAGGCACTTGCGCGTTTCGGAAATGGCTTCGAACAGAGTGCCTTCCGGCAGGTGTTTTTTGGCCAGCGCCACCATGTAACCGCCCAGAAGCAGACCGGGCGCAGCATAGCCGTGAAAGCGTTCCGCGAGGGATTTGAATTCATTAAACGTGTAGTTGCCTATATTCATGATTCGTCCGTACTGTGTTATGGTTTGCCTGCAACGCGGCGGGCCTTCCTGTCTGCTTCGGAACCGGCCTTCGCCGGGGAAGATGGAGGTGTTTTCCGCCGATCATACATATTAAGGATGGGAAGGGCGGTCCGACCGTGCAGAATCTGGAGAAAAACTTCAGGGCCGGATAAGTCCGTACAAAACTATAGTCGATTTCGGATGGATACCCAACAGAGTCTTTTTTTCTTGAAAATCGTGATTATTTTTGTCACCTTTCTTATATGAGAGAGTGTACCATGTCGGAAAACAGAGAATATTCTGCCAGAGAATCCCTCTGCAGTCTGGATGAAGGGCAGCTTCGGGCATTGCTTCAGGCCTTTTACGCCTGGTATGAAAGTGCCGGCGGCCCTGTGCAGCAATGCTCGCGCGGGCGCGTGCTGCTTGTCTGTCTGCTCATCCGCTTTGCCGGACTGCGCCTCGGGGAGGCGCTGGCCCTGGACGATGTCGCCGATATCGACGAATCCTCCTTCATGATTCACGTCCGGGGAAAATGGGCCAGAAGTCTCCCGCTGCCGCGCACGGCCCTCGGCAAGATTCTGGAACTGCGTGACGCGCCGTGCAGCGTAAGGGAGCGCGGCCGTCTCTGTCGGCTTGATCAGGGCTATGTGAGGAAAATTTTCACCCAGAGGGCGAAGGAGGTCGGCCTGCAGGGAGTGAATCCCACGGTTCTGAGAAATTACCGGGAACAGGAACTTCTGCATCACGGCGTACCGCTTTTTACCGTGGAACGTTTTCTCGGCAGAATGGGCGCGGGACCGGGACCTGAAGAAGTGGAACTTTTCCGCGAAGCATTCC
>CASFUJ010000356.1 GCA_949297645.1 uncultured Desulfovibrionaceae bacterium | reverse complement strand
CTTGGAATTATAGACGAAACAATGTACCTGCGTGTTGTCGTAGGTATTTTTGAAGTGCTCCTGCATGGAAACGAGAGACCTGTATACCCCCTCGCGTATGGCGATGCTCGGCACCATGACGATGAACTTGCTCCAGCCGTAGCGCCTGTTCAATTCGAACATGGTCTTGATGTAGCAGTAGGTCTTGCCCGTGCCGGTTTCCATTTCCACATCGAGGTTGACGGGGCACCAGCTCGCTTCCTCCTCGCCGATATCCCTGCCTTCGCTGTCCTTCAGAGCTCTGGAAACGGGCAGGTTCTGCCTGAGCTGCACCTTCCGGATATTTTCAAGAAGCTCCTTGCGGGAAAGGGTCAGTTCGGCGTTTCGGAAGCCCGTTTCGATGATGGAGGGCGCACTGCCCGGGTCCATGCGGTACGATACTCCGGACAGGTTGGGCTGACCGGCAAAGCAATCCGCCACGGATTCCACGGCGGCGGTCTGATACGGCTGAATCTTGAACTTGAGCTTCATGGGAAAACCTGTTTGTGGTTCTTTCCGTGCCGGCTCCGACCGGGGAGAGCGGAAAGATGTTCGTCGGAAGGGCGTTGACTGGCTTCATTCCGCCCTGCATTGAGGAGACGGACAGATTCGGGGCACGGCTTTCGGCACGCGCAACGCGACCGTGTTCCCGTGCCTGCCGGAGAGACTATGCCTGACGGGGCAGCAGAGACGCCTGACGGTATATGGCATCCACCAGCACGCCGAAGCTGTGGGAACGGTTGGAGCCGTTCAGCGAAAGGCACGGACCGATGGCCCGGGAACCGGCGAGTTTGCCGTACCTGTTGCCGGTGAGCTTTTTCAGCTCCTCCGCCGCATTGGCAATGTTATCCGGATTACGGTAGGGATTCCTGTTCTGCTTTCCGGCAAGGGCAGGCATGTTCAATCCCTGCGCCACGGCTGCAAGATCGCCGAGAAAAAAGCTTTCCAGCTCATGACAGGCAATGCGCACAAGACAGACGTCCGCCTTACCGGTTTTCTTCGCAAGCTCCAGAAGACGCGCCTTGATGTCGAAGCAGTTTCCGGAATCCTGATCGCGCAGAATGATGAATCGGGAATCCGGCTCCATCCAGAGGCGAATTTTCCTTTCCATCTGCTTTTCCAGATCCTGCTTGCCGCTGAAGGTCATGTACTGCACATGCACGCCTTCCGGAACAAGACGGGGAACAATGCCTTCCAGCATGTTCTTTGCGGACTCCTCTTCCAGCAGAAAGACAAGCGCGCTCATCGGGGGTCCACCTTACCGAAAAGTCCCTGCTTCCAGAGTTCTCCCATTCTGTCGCCGTCCGCCATGTAGGCGGCAATCTGGGCGTTGTCTCTGGCGCGCAGAATACTGGTAAAGCCGTTCTTTTCCTTTTCCAGCCAGAACACTTCGTCAAGCTCCACGGCATTGAGAAAGTCCGGCGAGTGGGAAGACACCATGACCTGCCCGCCCTTTTCGGCATAGAGGCGGAACTCTTCCGCCAGTTCGCCCAGAAGAAGGGGATAGAGCTGGTTTTCCGGCTCTTCCACACACAGGAAGGGATGGGGACGCGGGTCGTAGAGAAGCACCAGATAAGCGAACATTTTAAGCGTGCCGTCGGAAACGTACCTGTCGATGAACGGGTCCTTGAAGGATGCGTTGCCGAACTGGAGCACCAGCCTGCCGTCCACGGTTTCCTCGGGAGTGATGTCGGTCACGCCGGGCACGCGCCTTTTCATGGTCGTCACAATGGCATCATAGACATCACGATGATTTTCAAGCAGGTTTTTGGCGACGAGCTGAAGATTGTCTCCGCCGGCGGAAAGATGTTCGTACTCTCCGACGGCGTCCTTGGCACCGCGCGCCGCACTGATGTGAAAGTCGGACACATGCCAGTTTTCGATGGTCTGACGCAGGGCGCTTGCCGCCTTGAACTTCTGGAACTGACCCAGTCCCTTGACGGCGAGAATGTCCTGCGCGCCGAGGTCGTGCTCTTCCCGGTCCAGCGCTTCGTCCTTTTTGTCGAAATCTTCCTCATTGGTAACGGCATAGCCCTTGCCGTGGGAGAAATTAAGGAAGT
>CASFUJ010000355.1 GCA_949297645.1 uncultured Desulfovibrionaceae bacterium | reverse complement strand
TGGAAGACGCCCTTGCCCTGGGGCCGGAGCATGTCTCGGCCTATGGCCTGACGCTGGAGGAAGGCACGCCGATGTTTCAGGAGCGCGCGACGCTGAATCTGCCGGACGAGGACGAGGCCGCGGCCATGTATGAGGAAGGCGGAGCGCTGCTGGAGGCGGCGGGGTACCGTCAATACGAAATTTCCAACTACGCGCGGCCCGGGCGGGAGTGCCGCCACAACATGGGCTACTGGCGCGGGGAGGACTATCTCGGTCTCGGGCCCTCGGCGGTGAGCTGCCTTGACGGGGTGCGCATAACCCAGCCTGCCGACCTTGCCTCATGGCTTTCGGCCGTGCGCGAGGGGCGCGACGCAGAAGAACGCGAGACTCTCGGCTTTACGGAAAAGGCCGAAGAACTCGTCATGCTCAGCCTGCGCACGGCGGACGGTCTGGACACGGCCGCCTACCGCGCTCTGACCGGTCGGGATTTTCTTGCGGACAACGGCGCGCTCATCCATGAGCTTGTGCGCCGCGGCATGGCCGGGCTTGAAGGCGGGCGCTTCTTTCTCACCCGCAAAGGCATGGCGGTCTCCAACGCCGTCATGGAACAGTGCTTTGAAACCATCCCGCAGGAGGCGGAGCGATGAACACGATAACAGGACGCTTCGCCCCCAGCCCCACCGGGCTGCTGCATCTCGGCAACGCCTGGTCGTTTCTGCTCGCATGGCTCGCCGCCCGCACGGAAGGCGGGCGCGTCATCCTGCGCCATGAGGACATCGACCCGGCCCGCTCCCGCAAAGCATGGATGGACGCCATCGAGCGCGACCTTCTCTGGCTGGGCCTCGACTGGGACGAAGGCCCGGGTAAGGAGGGCCCCCATGCGCCCTACCTTCAGAGCCGCTGCTTTCCCCTCTACGAACAGGCGCTGAAAACGCTCAGGTCCCAGGGCCTCATCTACCCCTGCTACTGCACCAGAAAGGAACTGCGCCTTCTCGCAGGCGCGCCCCACGGCGCGGCGGACGGCCTCGGCGACGAAGGCGCCGCCTACCCCGGCACCTGCCGCCGCCTCACCGAAGAAGAGCGCGCCCGGAAAGAGGCCGAAGGCAGAAAACCCGCCCTGCGCCTCCTCTGCCCGGACGACGATACGGAATCCTTCACCGACCTCGTCCTCGGCCCCCAGCGCCTTTCCCTGCGCCGCTGCGGCGGCGACTTCGCCCTGCGCCGCTCCGACGGCGTGTGGGCCTACCAGCTCGCCGTGGTCGTGGACGATATGCGCATGAACGTCACCCAGGTCGTGCGCGGCGAGGATATCCTCCTCTCCACCCCGCGCCAGCTTCTGCTCTACCGCCTGCTCGGAGCCGCGCCCCCGGCCTTCGCCCATATCCCCCTGCTCCACGACAGCAGGGGCGAACGCCTCGCCAAACGCCATGAAAGCCTCAGCCTCGCCGCCCTGCGCGAAGCGGGATGCCCGCCCGACGCCATCGTCGGACACCTCGCCCATATCGCCGGACTCTCCCCAACCCCGACACCCACTACCCCCTCCGCCCTCTCCGACAGACTCCGCAGTGAAGGCCCCTTCCCCTGGCACGCCCTGCCCAAAGGCCGCATCATCGTGCCCGACGGCATCGAACATTCCTGGAAATAACGGCAGAAAAGGCAACAGCGCCTGTCCCGACCTGTCGGGGCTCCGCCCCGGGGGAAAGGCAGGAAAGGCAGCGGGGCTCCGCCCCGGACCCCGGAAAGGCAGTTCTCGGGGGGAATGATTCCCCGACAAGTCGGGACAGGCCCCCCGAACCCCCTCATTTCCGCCTTGCGGCGTTGCCGCGCGGCGGCCTTCGGCCGGCGGGAGAGAGGAGGCGAAAAGCGTTGCCGTTTCAGAAGCTCCTCAAAAAGTCGAAAGAGAACATCCCCTCCCCGTCTCACGGCAAATTCTTCCGTAAAGCCGAGTACTCCCCGTCAGCCTTTTTATCTGCGGCGCTTTCAGGCACGGGAAACGCCGGGCATGGGCTGCTCTGCCCGGCCTCATCGTGGCCCGTCCTCAGGGCAGGCGTGTGCTGCCGCACCCGCCTGCGGTGGCCGACGCCTGTCCGGTCTGCGCCGGACA
>CASFUJ010000354.1 GCA_949297645.1 uncultured Desulfovibrionaceae bacterium | reverse complement strand
CCGGACTCCGCGTTTTTTTTCAGAAAGCGTCGCCCCTGCGCGCCGGAAACATCGTCGTGCCTGCCCTTCATCCCCGCCCTTTCCGGCCGGGCCTCAAAAAGGAGAAGCCATGGTTCTTTCCCCATCGCAACTGGGAACCTTTCTGCGCTGCGGCGAACAATGGCGGCGGCGCTATATGGAAGGCGACATCATTCCCCCCGGACTCGCGGCCCGCATCGGCGCCGGCGTTCACCGCGCGGCGGCGCTGAACTGGCGGGAAAAGCTGGCCCGCGGCCGGGACCTTCCCCTTGACGCCGTGCAGGATGCCGCCGCGGAAGCCTATCATGCCGAACTTCAAAACGGCGTGTTCTTCCCCCCTGAGGAACGTTCCAGCGCCGCCGCGGCCATGGCGGAAGGCAGAGATACGGCCGTGCGTCTGGCCACCGTCATGCGCAACGAGCTGGCCCCGCACATTCATCCGGAACTTATTGAAGAGCGGGTGGTTCTGGATATCGGTCTGGACGTTCCCGTCGTGACCGTCCTCGATCTTTACACGCGGGACAAAGCCCTGCGCGACCTCAAAACGTCCTCCCGCGCCTGGACGGAAGACAAGGTCCGTACCAGTCTTCAGCCCACGCTGTACCGCGAAAGCGTACGCGTCGTCACGGGAAGCTATCCGGAAAGCATCGTGTTCGACGTGCTGGTAAACGGCAGAAAGGGGGCCGCGCTCCAGAGCATGGAAACCACGCGCAACGACGACGACATGCGCGTCGTCACCCTTCAGTTCCGTCTCATGCTGGACAGCATCCGCGCCGGTCTGTTTCCCCCGGCTCCGGCCGACAGCTGGCACTGTACGCCGCGCTGGTGCGGCTACTACAACACCTGTCCCTACATCCCGGCCCGTCGCAAGACCTGCTTTGTCCTGTAGAAAACGTGTCGTTTCCCGCGGCCGTTTCCGTTTTATTCTCAAAAAAAAGGAGTCCTCATGAACTATGATGCCGTCCCCGTCTATACCGGCAGACCTGCGTCCTGCTCCGAATCCGGATACTTCCAGCCCCCCGTTTCCCCGCCGGAAGCGCTGTCCATGGAACAGGCCCGCGCCGTGGCGGAAGTCAGAGCCGCTCTCGTCATTGCCTCCTGCCGTCCCCGGAACGAAGTGCAGGCCCGCGAAAGACTGCTTCAGGCCTGCCGACGCGTCGGTCTCGCCTCATGCGCCGTGTACAGGTACCGCGGCGGGGGCAGAATAAACGGCCCGTCCATACGCCTGGCCGAAACCGCCGCCCGCGCCTGGGGCAACATCAACTACGGTTTCCGGGAACTGTCGCGTACGGCCGGCGTATCCGAGTGCGAAGCCTTTGCCTGGGATTTGGAAACCAATACCAGAGTCGTCCGGCAGTTCACCGTCCGCCATCGCCGCGATACCGGAAACGACGGCTGCGCCCTCACGGAAGAGAGGGACCTCTACGAGCTCATGGCCGGTCAGGCACAGCGCCGCGTGCGGGCCGCCATTCTTGAAATCATCCCCGGCGACCTCATAGAGGAGGCCCTCGCGCAGTGCGAACGCACCATGAGCGCCGCGATAGGCGACACCGCCGAAGCGGCCGGAAAACTTGCGGAGGATTTCGCCGCTCTGGGCGTTCCCCGGGAAACTCTCGAAAAAAGCCTCGGACGCCGCCTCGAAGAGGCCGATCCCGCGCAACTTCTGCATTTGCGCAACATCTGCACGTCCGTCAAGGACGGCATGAGCGCTGCGAAAGACTGGTTCGCGCTTTCTTCGGAAGCGCCGTCCGGAACGTCGGACACGCCCCCTGCTCCGGCCCCCGGCAAACGGGGCAGAAAAAAGGCCGCGTCGAAAAGCGCGGGGGAAACCTCGCTTCCGGAACAGAACGCGCCGTCCGGAGAACAGAAAACGGTCCCCGGCGGAGAGCAGAACACGCCCCTTTGCGGGAAGAAAACGGTCAGGGAGCAGAACACGTTGCTCAGCGAAGAGAAGAGCGCGCCGGACGCGGCCGCATGCACGCCGTGGGCGGCTGACGACGACCGCGAAGCCGCGTTTTACGCTCAGGATTCCAAGCGCTGACCTTCCGCAACAGCGCCGCGCAAAGCC
>CASFUJ010000353.1 GCA_949297645.1 uncultured Desulfovibrionaceae bacterium | reverse complement strand
TTTTATTTTTATTGAAATAATAGGTATGGGTATTTTGCTATGAAAATGGGAAAAAATTTTTTTCCGATAGAAAGATTACATTTTTTTACATTCAGCTCATACTTTTTAAAAAAATGTTCGTTATATCACAAGAAAGGAGCACGGTGAACACGTTTGACAAATACTTTTCAAATGAGGTTAGAAGTATGAGAAAAATTTTTCTTAGGATGTTTTCCTTTGGCGTGATGAGCGGTCTTATGGCCTTGTGCGGAAGCGCGTGGGCGAGTGACGCCGCACAGAAGACGGAACTTATCAGTCCTGCGGGTATCGTGGCCGTCAAGCAGGTGGACGCTGTTCCTCACGACGGCAGTCTGGAAGGCAAGCGCATCGTACTGCGCTGGAACGGTAAGCCCAACGGCGACGTTTTTCTTGACCGTGTCGCCGAACTTCTGGAAGCGAAGTACAAGACGGCCACTGTCGTGCGCGCGTACAGGGAAAATCCCAAGACCGGTATCGGTGCAAAGGAAGATATCATTGTCGGGGGGAGCGAAGGGCAGACGAAGATGATTATGGCTATGAAGCCGGATATCGTCATCGCCTCCCAAGCTGATTGAGGCAGCTGCACTTCACGCCTGGTAGTTGACCAGGTCTCACTCGAAAGCAATAAGATTCCCACTGTCACTGTCGCCACTACAGAATTTTACAATCTCGCCACCAGTGCCGCTGCGGCGTTCGGCATGAATGACATGTGCATCGTGCAGGCTCCGCATCCCATCGGCGGTCTTCCTGCGGAGGAAGTCCGCGCCAAGGCGGATAAGGTATTTCCTGAAATCGTGAGCGTCGCCGAACACTGGACGCCGAAGGCGCGCTCCTCAAATGCGGCTCTGCGTAAGCCCTATCCCGCCACCCGCCTCACTGTGAAGGGAGGGGAGGATGAAGTTGCTGCCTACCTGCTCGGTCGCAAGTGGACCGACGGTCTGCCCGTGGTGCCGCCAACCCCGGCACGCGTGGAAGTCATGCTCAAGGGTACCAGCCTGTCGCCCGATACCGTCATCGGCGAAGTTCCGCCGCGTAACGGCGTTCTCACCGTGGAACTGGCGGCCGTCTATTCGGTCATGGCCGGTTGCAAGCCGGAATATCTGCCTGTAGTCATTGCTGCCTGTCAGGCGCTGCTTGACCCCATGCACGAGTTCCGTGAAGCGACCACAACCACGAACCAGTGCGGCATGCTGATTCTGGTGTCCGGTCCTATCGTGAAGGAACTGGGCATTCGTACCGGTTCCGGTCTCTTCGGTCCCGAGCCGGGCAATACGGCCAACGCCACCATCGGACGCGCCGTCAACATGATTATGGATATTCTGGGGGGCTCTACGCCTGCGCCCGCCGGCAAGGACGGCTCTCAGTTCGGTCTGCCCGGCAGTTACACCATGTGTGCCGGTGAGGATGCGGACCTTAATCCCTGGGGCAGAACCATTGCGGTTCAGCAGGGCTTCACCAATGACGACAATATCGTCACCGTGTTTGAAACCCGCTCCTACATCAATTTGAACCTGCACCACAACAACAATGCTGAGGACCTCCTGCACTCCATGGCGCTGACCATGGCCATGATGATCCTG
Organism: uncultured Desulfovibrionaceae bacterium; assembly: GCA_949297645.1. Classification (GTDB taxonomy): domain Bacteria; phylum Desulfobacterota; class Desulfovibrionia; order Desulfovibrionales; family Desulfovibrionaceae; genus Mailhella. Next base: position 488 of record CASFUJ010000353.1, on the reverse strand, counting down.
CCGTTGACCATGCGCACCACCGAAGAGGCGCTGCTGGCCGTGCCCGATTCCTTCCGCGAAGGCTCGTACGCCCTCGGCGCGGGCAAGCTGCGCACCATCTTCGTCATCATCCTGCCCGCGGCCATCCGCCCCGGCGCAGCCCCCAAAAACCTCCAGGTCGCCTTTGTGCACGAGCGCACGCCCGAAACCAGCACCTGGACCAGCCAGCACGAATTCGGCCGCAGCCAGCTTGACCAGGTCTTCCCCGGCCAGGTCAAGACAAAGGCCTACTATAACGCCGTTTCGGGCGAAAACGCCGACGAACTGGTCGAGCAGGCCATTGCGGAAGGCGCCGACATCGTCTTTACCACCAGCCCCAAGCTGGTGGGCGCTTCGCTGCGCGCGGCGCTCAAGCACCCCGACATCCGCATCCTCAACTGCTCGGTCGACATGCCCTATACCGGCATCCGCACCTACTACACCCGCGTGTACGAGGCCAAGTTCATCAG
>CASFUJ010000352.1 GCA_949297645.1 uncultured Desulfovibrionaceae bacterium | reverse complement strand
GACGCCCTTCATCTCGTTGAACACCACGCCCTTGAACTGCCAGGGCGCGTCCGCCCCTTCCGTCTCGATGTGCCAGCCTTCCTGACGCAGGACGTTCTCATCAATGCGGGGATGGAAGACGGCGTCGAGATACACGTCGATAAGATTGTAGAAATCCTGAAGATTGCAGCTCGCCACAGGGTAGCAGGTCTTGTCCGGAAACGTAAGCGCGTTCAGAAAAGTCTGAAGAGAGCTTTTCAGAAGCTCCACGAACGGCTCCTTCACCGGATACCTGTCGGACCCGCAAAGTACGGAATGTTCGAGAATATGGGCCACGCCCGTGGAGTCTTTGGGCGGCGTGCGGAAACTCACGCCGAAGGACTTGTTTTCATCACTGTTGCATATGGACAGCAGCTGTGCGCCGGTGACGTCGTGCTTCCAGAGGCGGACTCGTCCCCCGGCTTCGCGCAGTTCCTCTTCCCTGACAAGGGTAAATCCATGGCTGTTCATGCGTTTTCCTTATATGTGTTTTTCCTGAGTGCAGAATAAAAAAGGCGGCCCGTCGCAAGGTCGCCCACAAGGCCCTTGCGGGCTGGAAACAGACCGGGCATCAGCAGTTGGCGGCACGAAGAATCTCTTCCGCCTGTTCCAGGGCCACGCCGTCGTCCGTTCCGCACAGCGTGCGCACGGCAAGCAGAAGCATGTCGAGCGGTATTTCCATGGAATAACGCCCGTTGTATATCACGCAACGTTCACCGTGAACGGCTATCCGATAGGCGCGGCAGACTGTTTTTCCTCCGCAGCCCTTCTGAACGACATGGACCTGTTCATTCTGGTCGGTGACATAGAGCTTCTGATGGGTAAGCACACCGCTGTATTCATCATACCACACGGCCTCGGAAAACAGACGACCATGAAAAGAAAGGCCGGCTCCGTTCTCCAGATGCAGTGTGACTTTTTCCAGTTCATTCATAGCGGCGGGCATGACATCTCCGTTAAAAGCATAATGAAAGGGTTCTCACCCTTTTGACCTCCATAGCATCCCGTGCTGGAGAGTGTCAACGTTGATATTGCTAACACATTGAAATACATTATGTTTAATTTTATGAACGTTTCTGAGCCGTTATCTTTGCAGCGCAGACGGAGGAAACGCGCTGAAGACGCGCGAAAAGCGCCCGGAAGAGGTGTCATGTCCGCGCCGCCTTTTCCCCCTCTTCGCTCCGGACCCGTTCGTCGAAACAGGGAAAGGGCTTCCGCAACATGACGACAAACGCCCCCGGGCTGCGCTTGTCTTCCTCATGGAGCCATCGTATATCTGGGGCAGAATCTCACTTTTTCCAAGGACATCCCATGCAATACTGGCTTTTCAAGACGGAACCCGGCTGCTTTTCCCTGGACGACCTCCGCTTTTCGCCGGATGCCACCACCTCGTGGGACGGCGTACGCAACTATCAGGCCCGCAATCTCATGCGCTCCATGAAGGAGGGCGACCTCGGCTTCTTCTATCACAGCGGCAAGAAACCCGAAATCGTGGCCGTGGTGAGAGTGGTGCGCGAAGCCTATCCCGACCATACCGCACAGGACCCGAAAAACAGGCATTTTGATGAAAAGGCCACGCCCGAAGACCCGCGCTGGTACATGGTGGACGTGAAGCTGGAGTGCATCCTCGTCAGGCCCATTCCACTGGAAGAGCTGCGCAAAGAACCTGAACTCGAAGGCATGGAGCTGCTCAGACGCGGCAGCCGTCTTTCCGTGCAGCCCGTGGAGGAGCGCTTCTTCCGGCACATCATGGACATGGCCAAAAATGACCAGGGGCTGGTTTTCCCCTGAACCGGTTCTTCCGGTACGCCGCGGGCCCCGGGCATGCGGAAAGGCTCGCCCGGGCCCCCATCCGTGGCTCGACGTCGCAGTCCGGCGCCATCCGAGTGCGATGAAGGAACCGAGGTCGAGAACGTTCAAAAAAGCAAGTTTCGCCCCTCCCCGTGCGCGATGAAGGGACGCCCGCGGAGCCTCCTTTCGCCGCGGCAAAAAGCCGTGAGCTGCCGGAGCCGGCGACAAAAAGTTCCGCCATTCTCCGGGCTGACCCAAAACAGCCTGAAGCAGCCCCATCCCGGCTCTCCAGCCGCATC
>CASFUJ010000351.1 GCA_949297645.1 uncultured Desulfovibrionaceae bacterium | reverse complement strand
AGAAGCGGAAGCAGGCCCCCGTGCTCTGCAAAAAGGCCCGCGCATGCGGATGCTTCCAGCGCGAGTACCCGAAGCAGGCGTGAAGACCGCGGTTCTCTTCGTTCTTCTCCCTCTGCAGGGCAAGAAGCGCAATGGTGTCGTGAATGTCGCAGCGCTCCCCGGTTATGGGATTCACATACCGGGCGTAAAGAAGATACGCCGCGGCAAACACTTCCGGAAGGGTACGCTTTTTGGTCCGGCGCGGGCAGGACAGGGCGTCGTGCGTAAGCCCCCAGCCCGCATAAAACGGCATGCCGAAGCAGTACACCTCCTTGCCCAGCATGAGCGCCTCAAAGCCCATCTGCGAGGTGACGCAATACACCACATCCGCCTGTTCAAGAAGAGAAAGCGGAGAAACGTCTTCCGCAATCAGCACGGCTCCGCTGAGCTTCGCCTTTTCGGTGAGATAGCCTTTCTTCTCTCCGGCCAGAACGTCGGGGTGCGTCTTCACGAAAAGCCGCGCGTGAGGGAAACGTTTTTTCGCATCCTCCAGCATGGCGGTAAAGGAGGAGGCGTCCGCCAGTCCGAGAGATACCGAAGCATCCCCTGCCGTCTGGTCAATGACAAGCACGCGCAGGGGCTCCGGTCTGCCGGAAGCGTCCGTCGCTTCCGCGGGGCGAGCCTCGCCTGCCCGCGATATGCCGGAAGCTTCCGGCTCCGGAAGGTCGGCCCCATCGCCGTCCTCCGCTGTCCCGGAAAAAAACGGGGACGTATCTTTCGCCCCCAGTAGCCCCGGCGCGGCCTCGGGGGCGTGATTGTACTTGCTGAGGTGGTGACGGAGAATGGACGACAGCGCCTTTTCGGCGGACGCCATGAGCTCCGGCGTTTCCCAGCCTTCCCGGTTCAGCAGATTCTCAAGGTCGGAAGGAGCGGCGGCATCATAGTAAATGCCCGTGTAGTCCACCACCAGAGAAAGCGGAACCGCCCCCTCACAGCCGAGACGCAGGGAGCGCAGAAAACCGTCCTCCACGGCAATGTAGGGCAGGTTATGCTCCGCCGCATAGCTCCGGGCCTTCTTTGCCGTGGGCTTGTGTCCCCAGCCGGCCACGGCCGTAATAGGCCTGTTTCCGCAGCGGAGACATACTTCTCCGTCCAGAAAGACGGAAAGATGGGGAATACGGGAAAACGCACGGGAAAAGACCCGTATGTTTTTACGGTAAACGTTGTTGTCTGCGCTGCTCATTAAGGTTCCCTTACAGATTCGTCCAGAGATTTTATGATGGGGTCCGTCAGATATTCAAGGATACGCCTCTCCCCCACGCGGATTTCATTCAGCGTCTCCATGCCGGGCACAAGGCGTCCCGCCTGTTTATCGACCGCTTTTTCCTTTTCCTCAAGCGTAATATGCGCCCGATAAAACGCTCCGCCTCCCTCCTTCTGAAACGTGTCTTCGGAAAGAACCCGCACCGTTCCCTGCCATGTTCCGTAGCGCTGAAAGGGAAACGCGGAAACCTTGATGCGCACGCCGTCGCCTTCATGCACCTTGCCGATGTCCTCGGCCCGGATTTCCGCTTCCACTTCCAGCGTGACGCCCAGCGGTATCAGCGTAACCAGCGATTCCGCCTCACGCACGGCGGAACCGGGAGCCAGCGGGGCGACCTCATGCACCACGGCGTCTTCCGGAGCGCGAAGTTCCACATAGGTGGTCCGCTGCATGGCCTTATCATATTCCTTGCGGGCCTCGATAAGCAAGTCCTGCGTTTTCACCATTTCTTCGGAAGTGCTGAGCTCCCAGTCCTTCCGAAAGGCGTCACGCTCCGCCTCTCTGGACTGCATCTCACTGCCCAGCACGAGAATATCGTTCTCCTTGTCCCTGATTTCCGCCTCCAGCTCCATGCGGGACAATTCCACCTGATGCAGATTGAGCAGGGAAACGACCTGTGCCGTGACTCCCTCCTTATGCATTTTCTCAATTTTTCTGTAGGTGGCAAGCCTTTCTCTCTGCATGTCGAGGTTTTCCCCCCGGGCCGCGCGCGTTTTCTCCAGTCGCTCCAGCTCCCGGGAAAAATAGTTCATCTTTTCCTGATAGAGACTGCGCCGCTGTCGGAAAATGGACAACTGCAGCACCTCCG
>CASFUJ010000350.1 GCA_949297645.1 uncultured Desulfovibrionaceae bacterium | reverse complement strand
CGACCGCGACCGTCTCGTGCAGGACGCCTCGTGGGTGTATCTCGTGGCCGCGCACCTCGGCGCGGTGCTGCTCATCGCCTTCTTCGCGCTGCTCTGGCAGCAGAGCGGCTCCACGCTCTTTTCCGCCATGGCCATGAAGGCTCCCGCCCACGTCTCCGCCCTCTTTCTGCTCGCGCTCTTCGGTTTCGGGGCCAAGGCCGGGCTCGCCCCGCTGCACGTCTGGCTTCCTGAAGCCCATCCCGCGGCGCCCTCCCACGTCTCCGCCCTGCTTTCCGGCGCCATGCTGAACGCGGGGCTCTACGGCATCATCCGTTCCTTCGACTTCTTCGGCCCGGCCCAGCATCTGCCCGGCTGGTGGGGCTGGCTGCTCATGGCCGCCGGGCTCGTCACCGCGCTCGTCGGCATCATGAAAGCCCTTGCCCAGAGCAACCTGAAGCGCCTGCTCGCCTACTCCAGCGTGGAGAACATGGGCCTCATGGTCATGGGCGCGGGCATCGGTCTTGTGGGCATTCACACGGAAAGCGCGTGGACGGCCGCCCTCGGCTTTGCGGGCTGCCTTTTCCACATGCTCAATCACTCCGCCTTCAAGGGCCTGCTCTTTCTCTGCGCGGGCGAAGTGCTGCACAGCGTGGGCACCGTGAACATGACCGCCCTCGGCGGCCTGCAGAAGAAAATGCCCATGCTCGGCGCGCTCTTTGCCCTCGGCGCGGCCTCCATCGCCTGTCTGCCGCCCTTCAACGGCTTCGCCGGGGAATTCGTGCTCTCCCTTTCCATGCTCCGCTCTCTGGAACTGCCGGGCATGGAGCAGAAAATCGCCATGCTGGCCTGCCTGACCGGCCTCATGCTCACCAGCGGCCTTTCCGCCGCCGTGTACGCCAAGGCCTACGGCATGACCTTCCTCGGACAGCCGCGCTCGCATTTCGCCGCCGAACCCCACGTTCCCGAAAACCGCCTGCTGCTGCCCCTGTGCATTCCCGCGGCGGCCTGCGTGCTCGGCGGCCTTCTCGCGCCCTGGGCCTTCAGAATGGTGCAGCCCACGCTGGAGTTCATTCCCGTCATGCATGTGGGACTCATCACGCCCGCCGCCAACGTCATCACCTCCACGGGTCGTATTCTGGGCAATATCTCCCTCATGGGCGGCGCGGCCGTGGCTCTCGTGCTCCTCTTCGCGCTTGTCCGCCGCGCCCTGCTTTCCCGCCGCGGCGTAAGGCGCGGCCCGGTGTGGGGCTGCGGCTACCAGTACGGCACCCCGCGCATCCAGTACACGCCCGCCTCCTTCGTGGAGCCCGCAACGCGCATCTTCGGCACGGTCATGGGCACCAGCGTGAAGGAAGAGAAGCCCGAAGGCCTCTTCCCCGCCCGCGCCACCCTCGACGTGGACGCCCCGGACGTGGTGCGCGGCCGCTTCTACACGCCGCTCTTCCAGCTCACGGAGCGCGCCTGCAACGCGCTCAAGATTCTGCAGAACGGTCTCGTGAACATGTACATTCTTTATATCCTCGTCACTCTGGTGGCGCTTCTCATCTGGGGGATAGCGTAATGGACGCTCTGCTCTATCTCGTACAGTTCGCGCTCGCCCTCGCTCTCGCGCCGCTGGCCGTGGGCGTCATCAACCGCGTGAAGGCAAAGTTTTCCGGCCGCCGCGGCAAGCCGCTGCTTCAGCTCTACTACGACGTCTTCAAGCTGCTCTTCAAAGGCGAAGTGCTCGGTGAAGGCACGACCTGGGTCTTTTCCGCAGGCCCGGTCATCGCCATGGTCTCCTCCGTTCTCGCCCTCGCCCTGCTGCCCCTCGGCGGCGTGGCCTCGCCCCTCGCCTTTCAGGGGGACTTCATCCTGTGCGCCTATCTTCTCGGCATGGGACGCTTCGCCACCGTGCTCGCCGCGCTGGACACCGGTTCCCCCTTCGAAGGCATGGGCGCAAGCCGCGAGGCCCTGTTCGGCGCGCTGGCCGAACCCGTGCTCTTTCTCGTGCTGCTTGCGCTCATCACCACGGCGGAGAGCCTCGGCGTGGAAATAGCCGTTACTGGAATGGCAAAGGATGACTTTCACAGAACAAGAGCCCTTGTTTATTGTCCTCAGTCTGCAGGTGGCAACGGAGAGTTTGTCGAAGAAGAGCTTAAAGGCAA
>CASFUJ010000349.1 GCA_949297645.1 uncultured Desulfovibrionaceae bacterium | reverse complement strand
CGTTTTCTCCGCTTGCAGGGAGGGACATATGATGGTTTTATTAAAAATAAGGAGTCCACCATGTGCCGTTTTTCCGTTGCCCTCTCTTTGCTTGTGATGCTGTTTTCTCCCTTCTCCGCCATGGCGGTGACGCACGTCTGTTCCGTGGAACGGGCGCAGCATCTCATCATCGGTGTGCCGCCGAACTCGGCGCCGCTTTCCTTCCTTAATGACAGTCATGACGGCCTGCTCGGGCTTGCCGTGGACCTCAGCGTGAAAATGGCGGAGACGCTCGGGAAAAACATCGTCTTCGTGCAGAGCAATGCACGCAAACTGGAGCAGAAACTGCAGCGCGGCGAAATCGACGCCGTGGTCGGCCTCATGCCCGTGAACCTGAAGAACGATTTTTCCGACGTGCTCGTCACCCCGCTGGCTCTGAACCGGGCCATCATCGTCATGGGGCAGGAGCATCAGTTCAGTATGGAGCGTGAACTTGCCGGGCACAGAGTCATCCTGCAACGCGGAGATACCTATATTCCCAAGATGCTGGACATGGGCTGCACCATCGTGCAGGCCGACTCCATCACCAACGCCCTGAACCGCCTTCAGGCCGGGGAAGCGGACGCCTATATCGCCAGCTCCGTGGAAATGGCCTTTCACATCGTGCAGAGCAAGGCGTACAGGAATGTCCGCGTCATGGGAGGCTCTCTGGAGCGTATTCCCATGGTGATGATGGTGGGGCGTCATTCCGGACTGCTGGAGAGTATGACGAGCGCTCTTGTGAAGCTGGAGGAGAGCGGCGAAGTGGAGAGACTGCGCGCCAAGTGGCTGGGGCGTTCGCTCTATGTCCCCAGCCTGTGGGAGCAGTACCGTTACCATCTGCTGGGCGGAGTGGCGCTTCTGGCATGCGTGTTTCTCGCCTCCATAGCGTGGATTTATGCGCTCAAGCGGCAGGTGCGCAAAGTCTCGCGCAGACTCATACGTTCGGAGAGAAAGTATCGCGACCTTATCGAAGAGTCGCCGGACATCATCCTGCTTCTGGATGCGGACGGACACATCAGTCTTTCCAACAGGGCGGCCAGAAACGTGCTGCGCATTGCAGAAAGCGGCTACAGCGCCATGCTCATGGACGCGCTGTGCCGGGAGACGGAAGGCTGTCTGGAGCGTTTCGTGGAGCTCATTCCCCCGCAGGGGGCGCTTCGGCGGGAAATCACGCTGGCCGGAGGGACTGAGGAGGAACTGATACTTGAAGTCAATCTCTTCATGGCCGACCTTGAAGCTTCGCCCTACGCCATCTGTCTTATCGGTCGCGACATGACCGAGCGCCGCAGGCTGGACAAACAGGTGATGGAAATGGAGCGGCTGGCCGTACTCGGCAAGCTGGCGGCCGGAGTGGCCCACGAAATCAACAACCCCATAGGCATCGTCATGGCCAATGCGGAGCTGGCGCTGGAGGACTGCCCGGAAGACAGCCCCATCGCCCCGCTGCTGCGCGCCATACACCGCAACGGGGAACGTGCGGTCAACACCACGAAGCGCCTCATGCATATTGCGCTGCCCGGCTCCGTGCAGCATGAAAGGCAGAATCTTGCCGACGTGGCGCGCGACGCGCTGCTCTTTCTGAAGCCGCGCCTGCGCGCGGTGAAGGTCGATGAAAGTCTGCTGCCGGCCAGTCTGCCCATGCGGGGCAACCGCACGCTTCTGGAGCAGCTGGTGCTGAACCTTCTCATCAACGCGCTGGACAGCATGGACGAGAATGAAAACTGCCGCGCGCTGGTGCTGGAAGGCCGCTGTGCGGACGGAAGAGTGACGCTGGATGTCTCCGACTGCGGCAGGGGCATAGGCGAGGCGGACAGAAAGAAGATTTTCGAGCCCTTCTTCTCCACCAAGGGCAGCAAGGGTTTCGGCCTCGGGCTCTATATTTCAAGCCATATCGTCAAGGTGCACGAGGGAGAGCTGGAGGTGTATTCCGCGCCCGGAGCCGGAGCGACCATGTCCCTTTCCTTCCGCGCCGTGACAGGAGAGTACGGCCGCGGCGGGGGGCCGTGTTTCGAAAAAAGAGCGGCCGGGGGGCGTCGCCCGCGGGGAAGAGGGGCGAGTTCGCCTGCTTCGTGAGGGGCGGGATGCCCTGCCGTGCCGTCGGCGAGTTCGCCTGCTTCGTGAGGGGCGGGATGCCCTGCCGTGCCGTCCGGTACGGTTGCGTGAGGAGACGACGGTTGTCGTCCCTGTCGGGTGAGGGGCACATTCCGCAACGGCGTTTTGCGGAGAGAGGCCGACCATCTCCCGCCAAAGACGTTTTTCAGGTCGCGATGTTTTTTGCCGCAGAGCAGGCGGCGCGGGAGGGAAGCGCTGTTTTTGGGGCGTTTGCGCGGCCCGTGTCGTCTTCGGCGGCCGGGGGGCGTCGCCCGCGGGGAAGAGGGGCGAGTTCGCCTGCTTCGTGAGGGGCGGGATGCCCTGCCGTGCCGTCCGGTACGGTTGCGTGAGGA
>CASFUJ010000348.1 GCA_949297645.1 uncultured Desulfovibrionaceae bacterium | reverse complement strand
CGCGCTGGAGCTTGAGAGGCTTGCCAACCACACCCGCGACCTCGGCGCCATCGGCGGCGATACCGGTTTTCTGCCCACCTCGGCCTGGAACGGCCGCATCACCGGCGATTTTCTCAACATCACCTCGGAGCTGTGCGGCAGCCGCTTCGGCCGCAACCTGCTCTGCCCCGGCGGCGTGAAATGGGATGTGGACGCCGCCCTCGGCGAAGCGCTGGCAAAACGCGTACGCACAAGCCACCGCGACGCCCGCGGTTCGGTGGATGTCATGCTGGAGACCTCCAGCGTGCTCGCCAGACTCACCGGCACGGGCAAAGTGTCCTTCGAGGACGCCCGCGCCCTCGGTCTCGTGGGCATGGCGGCCCGCGCCTCCGGCGTCTCCATGGACGCCCGCATGGACTGGCCGCTCTGCGACAGGGACAACGGCGCCCTGCACAAGCGCGTGCACACCACCGGCGACGTGCTCGCCCGCACCCTCGTCCGCAGTGATGAACTGGACGATTCCGCCTCTTCGGCCGAGGCGGACCTGCATCAGCTCGCCTTCACCTGCGGAGAGGAACCCTGCCGCGTCCCCATGCCCGACCATCTTCCGGCCGGACGCCTCGCCGTGGCGCAGGTGGAAGGCTGGAGAGGCGAAATCTGCCATGTGGGCGTCACCGGGGAGAAAGGCGGATGGCGCGCCTACAAGGTGGTGGACCCCTCCTTCCACAACTGGACGGGCCTTGCCATGGCCCTGCGCGGCGAGCAGATTTCCGATTTTCCGCTGTGCAACAAGAGCTTCAACCTGTCCTACTGCGGGCACGACCTGTAAGGAAGAGCCATGCTGAACATCATCAGGGAACGCCTGCATCAGGGCTACCGCACACTGAACTATCCCTTTGTGTCCCCCACCATCAGCCCGCGCTTCGCCGGTCTGCCCTCCCTCGACGCCGAAGGCTGCCGGAACTGCAAAAGCCGCGCCTGCCTTGCCGCCTGTCCCACGGGAGCCATGCGCGTCACGGCCGCGGGACCGGAACTCGACATGGGCCGCTGCCTGTTCTGCCGCGCCTGCGAACAGGCCTGCCCCGCGCACAGGATAACCTTCACCCATGAACACCGCCTCGCCTCCTACACCCGCGAAGGGTTCATCGTGCGCGGTCCTGCGCCGAAAGATATCGACGCGCCCGGCATAAGGCAGGCCCGCGGCGAGATGAAGCGCGACCTTTCCCTCTTCGCCCGCTCCCTCAAACTGCGCGAGGTGAGCGCGGGCGGCTGCATGGCCTGCGAAGCGGACGTCAACGTTCTCGGTACGCTCATCTACGATCTGGGGCGCTTCGGCATCGAATACGCGGCCTCCCCCCGCCATGCCGACGGCATCCTCGTCACCGGCCCGGTGACGGAGAACATGAAAAAGGCCCTCATCGACACATGGGAAGCCGTGCCGGAGCCGAAAATCGTCATCGCCGTAGGCGCATGCGCCATTTCCGGCGGCACCTTCTGCAAAAGCCGCGAAGGCTGCGGCGGCGTGGAATCCGTGCTGCCCAGGGGATCGGTGGACGTGTATGTGCCGGGCTGCCCGCCCAACCCGTGGACCATTCTCGACGGCATTCTCTCCGTTGCCTGGAAAAAACGCATGGCGCGGTAAAAAAGCCCTCCGGACAAAGAAGGCCCTGCCTACGGCGGGGCCTTTCCTTTTCCCGCCGACGGACGCACGGCCTTCCGCCCCCCCCCGGCCACGGCCGCCTCGTCATGCAAGTTCCGGCAGCCCATTTTCTGCGACGCTCTTCCCCTCCCGCGCCCCGGCTCTGCGACGCCGGTACGCCCCGTTTTCCCTGCCTGATATCGGAACATGCCCCCTTTCTTCCGGCATGCAGACCCGTCCCTCCGGCAACGCCTTCCTCGCGACATGCACGGCGCAGCCCCGCGTTTTTCTGACAAAAATGCGTCACGCCGACGCAAAAGAACGGAAAAATCAGGGGGCGAAACCTTCGTCCCCGGGGCGGACATGTCGAATAGCCTCTTTATTTCATTATGATTTTTCTTATGTAAAACGCACAAAGATACATAGCCGCGCCTGTGAATGGTCTTTTCTTTTTTGTTACTATTGCTGCCGGAGGCCGCAAGACAGGAAGTCGTTACACTGACGTAACAAAAAAAAACGTCGGCTTCAT
>CASFUJ010000347.1 GCA_949297645.1 uncultured Desulfovibrionaceae bacterium | reverse complement strand
CTGTTCCACATGCAGGTCTTCCAGGGCCGGGGGCATGGAAGGAATGGCACGGAACACGATTTTGACGCCGGTGGAATAGCCGTCGGCCACCGGGGTGGCATTGCCGCGATAGCGGCGGCGCACACCTCGGCTTTCCTCGATTTCATGGGCAAAGTCATAGTCCGACTGGCCGGACTTGATGAGCGCGGCCACGGAATTGTTCCGGGTCAGGCGTTCCAGTGCGGACAGAAGTTCATCGGTCGTAATGGCCCGCTGCGTGACCATCCGCCATGTTCCGTTGAGGCGCATCCATGCCGGAAGCGCGGAACGCAGGCACAGGTCGGACATGCCGCAACGGGTTCCCCAGAGCAGCAGGTCGTTGATGCCCGCATAGTCCCAGCGGATACGCGGTTCACGAGGATACCAGCCGGGATTCGTCATGGTCACTTTCTCCCCTTTTTTACGGAAGGAGACGGGGCGACCGTGAAGGATGACGGCGCGGTAATCCGATAAACGCGCTGGCCGATGTTCAGCTTGTTTCCGTTGTCCGTGGTGTGCATTCCCAGGTCGGAAGAGGCGGTTCTGATGCGGCTCAGAAGGTGCTGGGCCGTGAGCAGATGATACAGCATGGCTCCGCGATAGCTCCGCACCATCCGCGCCACGTTGTCCGCGTAAAGCTGATCCGCCTCTTTCAGCCCCTGTGTCCAGGCATCACGCACGGCGCGTCGCCAGATGGCCCGCTCTTCGCTGTTTTTGGGCAGAACGGCGGGGTTCGGTTTTTCCGGTTCGGGAAAATCGTCCATCATCAGAAAGGTTCGCCAGTGGGGAACAACCGCGATGTACTGTGCCGGTTCAAGCATTTCATAAGTCGCTTTTGCTGCTGTCGCGGTTCCCGGCTCTTCAATCCGCATGGAGGCTCCGGCCCGTGCCAGAAGCGGCGGCATGATGAGGGCTTCCCCCTGCGTCAGAACAAGCGGCGTGAAATTGAAGGCGGCATCCATGATGGTACTGAACTCTTCGGTTCTGGCGGCAAGCTGTCGGTAGCGCCAGGTTATGGCCGTCTGAAACGTAACAAGCCGGGCCGCCTCCTTGATGGCTCTGGGGCGCATGAGCTTGACGGCGGTATGCTCCTTTTCCCTGCCGCCTTTCATTTCCAGAAGTTCCGCCAGCTCGTCGGGGTCGCCTTTGCGCGGTCCCGAAGCGGGGTCGGCGGGAACATGCACGGCCAGGTATTGCCCGTTGCCGTCTTCAGCATAGGAGGCGTCGTAGGGTGTGAAGGCCTGGTCGTCGTTTGTTGTGTCCGCCGCTTTCGGCGCATTGACCGTGCCGGGGGGAACGGGCACGGGAGTCGTGGGGGCATTCTGCGGGCGCATTCCCGCGCACCCGGTCAGAGAGACGGCTGCGATGAAGGCCAGCAGAAGAGAGGCCGCCTTACGGTGACCGAAAAGACGGAGCCGAAGCGCAGGGATGAGACGGGCGCACATCGTCATGAATGAAGCTCCTTACCGGTGGTTCTTGCCAGCGTGAGAACGCGGTTGATGGGGTCGAAACGCACGGCGGCCTGGGGCTGTATCTGCCATGCGATGTCTTCCAGAAGTTCATGCGCGGGACGGTTCAGCCCATGCACCACCACGGTCATGACCTGTGCGGAGGGTGTTCCCGCTTCCCTGTAGCGAAAGCCGAGTTGCAGGCAGATTTCCTTGAGCGCTCCTTCCGCAGGTCCCGTCCAGGTAATGGAGACAGGCAGATTCAGCGAAGGGTCGGAAGGCAGCAGCAGAGGCTGCAAACCCTGTCCGCGCAGTCTGGCGATCATGGCGAGTTCCCCATGAGCCTGTTCTGCCGCGTGTCCCAGGGTGGTTGATACGAAATCGGCGGGCGGAGGAGCGTAAGATTGCTCCCTTCCCGCGCAGGCGGCGAGAAAAAGACAGCATAAGCACAGCACAAGGTTGCGGAACATGATGGACCTCCTTTATGATGAAAAGACACACCCCGCCTGCCTTACGGGCGAGGAGAAACGACGCCGCCTCCTTGCAGCAGCCAGCGACCGAACGGCAGGAAACGGCGGTTACGCAAAAGGGAAATGCGCCAGAGCGTCGTGAGGATTCCAAGAAGACATGGCAGAGAGATGAGACAGAGGGCGATGACGGACAGCATGGTTCGCTGCCATAT
>CASFUJ010000346.1 GCA_949297645.1 uncultured Desulfovibrionaceae bacterium | reverse complement strand
AGAAGGCGTAAGTCGGCAATAGGCTACAGAGCAGCGAATGACAAGACTTGTAGCTCGTAATTCGTAGCTTGTCACTAAAAATACATCGGAACGTCGGGCGCGGCTTTCTGTTTTGGGAAAGCGGAGTCCGGCGTTTTGTTTACTTTAATCTTAAAAAAACGATTGTATCATGAAAAAAGTCACTTTTCTTTTGTTGTGGGCGGCGTTGTGTTGCCCCTCGTGGAAGGCAGTCGCATCCGTGGCCGACACGGTGTTCATCCGTGAGACCCATATCCCGGTGCTGATAGACCGTCAGGACAACGAGTTGTTCCATCTGCGCATTGACGATGGCGAAGGCAAGAAGCTGGATCGTCTGTCTCTGGAGTTGGGCTCGGAGGTCGATTTGTCTCAGGTGGAGGCACTCAAAGTCTACTATGGCGGCACGGAGTGCAGGGAACGTAGCGGGAAAGGCGCTTTTGCCCCCGTGGCCTACGTGTCGGCTCATGCCGTCGGTCAGACGCGTGCGGCCAATCCTTCCTATTCCGTCCTGAAGAGCGAAGTCCGTTCGCCGGGCCGTCAGGTAGTGTTCGATGTCAATCAGCCGCTTTTCCCCGGCATCAATTACTTCTGGGTCAGCCTTCAGATGAAGCCCCAGGCCTCTCTGCTCACCAAGTTCTCGGCCTCGGTGTCGTCCGTAGAGATTGACGGAAAGGCCGCTCCGGTGAAGTTGTTCAACGGTCCGCGTGTCCATCGGATGGGCTTCGGTGTCCGTCAGGCCGGAGACGACGGGGTGGCCGCTTATCGCATACCTGGCCTGGTGACCAGTAACAAGGGAACCTTGCTGGCCGTCTACGACGTGCGCCACAACAGTAGCGTGGATCTTCAGGAATACATCGAGATAGGTCTCAGTCGTAGTACCGACGGCGGGCAGACGTGGGAGAAGATGCGGATACCCATGAGCTTCGGCGAACATGGCGGACTGCCCAAGTCGCAGAACGGCGTAGGCGATCCGGCCATTCTGGTGGACAAGCAGACGGGAACCATCTGGATCATGGCAGCTTGGACGCATGGCATGGGCAACGCCCGTGCCTGGAACAATTCGGGACAAGGCATGACGCTGGAGCAGACCGCCCAGTTGATGCTGGTGAAGAGCGACGACGACGGAAAGACGTGGTCCGAGCCCATCAACATCACCGGACAGGTGAAGTCTCCCGAATGGTATTTCCTGCTTCAAGGTCCCGGACGAGGCATTTCGATGATAGACGGCACACTGGTCTTTGCCGGCCAGTTCATCGGCGCCGACCGCATTCCTTGCGCCTGCATCATCTATAGCAAAGACCATGGCAAGACCTGGCACATCAGTCAGCCAGCCCGTAGCAACACCACCGAGTCGCAGGTGGCCGAAGTGGAGCCGGGCGTACTGATGCTGAACATGCGTGACAACCGGGGAGGCAGCCGTGCCGTGGCCGTGACGCGTGACTTTGGCGCTACTTGGGAAGAGCATCCTTCTTCCCGCAAGGCGCTGGTGGAACCGGTGTGCATGGCCAGTCTGCTCCACGTGGCGGCCGAAGACAACGTGACCGGCAAGCCGCTTCTGCTGTTCTCCAACCCCGATAGTCCGAAGAACCGTCATCGCATGACCATCAAGGCCAGCTTAGACAACGGACTGACCTGGTTGCCCGAGAACCGCCTGATGCTGGACGAAGGCAATAGCTGGGGTTATTCTTGCTTGACGATGATAGACCGTGAGACGGTCGGCATCCTCTACGAGAGCAGCACGGCGCATATTCTGTTCCAGGCCATTAGGTTGGAGGATATTTTGCATAAATAAATCTACAAAACAAATAAAAATTATTGGTTCGTGTACTTTTTCTTTCGCTTGTACGAAAGAAAAAGGTACCAAAAAGAAAATTGCGATTAAGTGAGTGCGGCATCAAGCTTGCTTGAATGCCGCCGAGCGTGAGCAATTTATGCAAAGGACCCCGTCTGCACTTCCGGGTCTACTCCGGACGCCTTCCGTCCTAAAGAGCAGGAACTCGCTTCGCTCAGACAGCCTGCCCTTCTTAACGGCCGGAAGGCATCCTCCGCTTCACGCCCCTCCAGTGAGGCCGGAGAGCCATCCGGCGTGTTAGCGCCAGCCGAAGCCGTTCACGCTCTCATCGCGCAGCCTGCGCCTAAGTGAGGAGGCGT
>CASFUJ010000345.1 GCA_949297645.1 uncultured Desulfovibrionaceae bacterium | reverse complement strand
CGCCCCGTTTTCCCCGACAAGGCCGAGAATACGGCCCTTGCCCAGCGTGAAATTGACATTTTTCAGCACACGGTTGGAAAAGTACGCCTTACCGACGCCTTCCACGCGAAGTAGTGTATCTTCTGCGCCCATGGGACCTCTTTGTACAGGGGTTTGCCTCCGCGAACATAAGGCTTGGAAGAGAATATGCGGAGACGTGTTGTGTGACACGCTTTTTACAGGAAAAGCGAAAAAACAGCATAACATAAAAACGCCGGAACGGCAAAACACGTCATACGGCGTTCTGCCCGGCGAAGAAAAGGCTGTAACAATGCGTATTTGTTTGTGTTTGCAGACAGTACGCGCAGAAAGAGGAAGAGAATTCCGGGCCTTTCGGGGAAGCAGTCTGCGCTTTTTGCCGGAAAAGTCCGTTCTTCCGGTACGGCAGAGGGAAGGCCGGAGCCTTCCCTCTTGTTGGCATTTACTTTATCTTGGTGAACTTTTCGGGCACGGGCACTTCGGTCATGTGCATGTAGCCCTTGCCGAAGATGTACAGGTCTTCAAAGACCAGCACATGATTCTTCTTTTCCTTGCCGGTGGCGATATCGACATAGTAGCCGCCGCTCCAGGTGGAGCCGGGGGTCGCGGCGTTGTAGGCGGCGAACACGTCGTCCTTCTTGAAGTGACGGCGGAAGCTGCGGCCGCCGGTCACGCCTTCCTTGGCGTACTTGATGGCGAGTTCGCCGAGGCCGAGGGAGTTGGTGAAGCCGTAGGAATAGGTCCAGGTGCCCATGCGGCCGGCTGCGCCCTTGGCGACGACGGTGTCTTCCACGCGCTTCAGAATGGCGGGGAAGTCGCCGGACACGTCGGCGAGGTCAATGCCCAGAGCGCCGGGATAGCCCATGAGGGGAGAAGGCAGGTCGGCTTCGATGAAGTAGCCGCCCTTGTCTTCGGTGAGGCGCTTGAGCAGGGGTTCGGTGTGGGCGTCGTTGGTGCAGAAGAAGGCCGTCTTGGGGCCGAGCTTGTCGAGCCACTGAGGAACCTGTTCCAGAATGTACTGCTGCGCGCCGGCCACGCCCACGTCGGAGGTGGGGTCGGGAGCGCTCATGAAGTGGAAGTTCACGCCGAGGTCCTTGCAGGCCGCTTCCATGATGTTGCGGCGGCGGGAAAGAAGCTCGTAGCTCATGTGACGGGGGAAGGAAATGTGCACGAAGTCGGTGACGCCGAGCTTCTTGGCGGCGGCGATGATGAGATAGCCGCGGGAGATGTTGTCGGCATTGATGGCGAGGTCGGCGGCGCTTTCAATGACGTTCGGGTCTTCATGGGCTTCGCCCACGAAGAGCATGATGTCGGGACGCTTTTCACGGATGCGCTGGAAGGCGGCCGTGGTGCCGGGGATGCCCTGGTTGACGATGACGGCCTTCATATCGGGGTCGTCGGCGAAGGAGGCAATCTGAGAAATGGTGGTTTCCATTTCGGTCATGAAGTTGTCGGGATAGGTGATATGCTTGATCATACCGCCGTTGGCAACGTCGCCGTACTTCTTGATGAGAGCTTCGGCTCCGCGCAGGTCATCCTCGGACTGGGAGACCGTGCCGGTGCAGATGCCGATGTGGATTTTGGCAGGCTCCGCGGCGGAAGCCTGGGTGGCGAAGGCCATCATGCCCAGACACATGGCTGCAAGAAAACGTTTCACCTTTCTTTCCCTCCTTGGAAAATGAAAAGACCATCGTGAAAACGACCGTTCAGGTCAGATACCATGCTACGTTATACGCATAAGATGATATTTGTCAAAACGCGGCCTTTTCCGGCCGCCTTCCGCGTCCGGGCGGTAAGAGCCGCCGGAAAGGGAAAAGGCCGCCCGCAGGCGGCCTTTCGTACGTTACGCAAGAGGCGACAGGAATTTTCTGCTGGCCTCGTTGTCCGTTTCATCCCACCAGGCGAAGCCGAGCTTGTCCAGATTGGCGTAGAACTCGTCGCACTGTTCGGGCGCCACTTCGAAGCCGCAGGCCACGCGGCCGTATTCCGCGCCGTGGTTGCGGTAATGGAACATGGTCACGTTGAAGTTCGTGCCGAGGGTTTCGAGGAAGTGCCGGTGCGTTCCGGGAACTGGAAGCTCAGAATGTGTTCGTTCTTCACGGCGGCGGGAGCCTTGCCGCCTATCATGTAGCGCACGTGGCTCTTGGCGAAGGTGTTGCGCGTCATGTTGGTCACGTTGTAGCCGGCTTCGCGCAGGCCTTCGATGATGCGCTCAAGTTCGTCCATGCCTTCGGTCAGGCGCAGGGAGGTGAAGATTTCCGCCTGCGAGGAGTCGGAGTAGCGGTAGTTGAATTCCGTCACCATGCGGTTGCCGAGCTTGCGGCACAGATCCAGGAACGCGCCCTTCTTTTCGGGAATGGTCACGGAGATGATGCCTTCGCGCTGTTCGCCCACTTCGCAGCGCTCGGAGACGAAGCGCAGGGTGTGGAAGTTCATGTTCGCGCCGGAAAGGACGGCGGCCATGCGCGCGTCGGCAACGTCGTGTTCGGCGACGTATTTCTTCAGACCGGCGAGGGAGAGCGCGCCGGAAGGTTCGGCGATGGCGCGGGTGTCGTCGAAGATGTCCTTGAGGGCCGCGCAGATTTCGTCGTTGGAGCAGGTGATGATTTCATCGAGGTTTTCGCGCAGCACGCGGTAGGTCTCGTCGCCTATGCGCTTCACGGCCACGCCGTCGGCGAACAGGGAAACGCGGTCCAGCGTCACGGGGCGTCCCTCTTCCCAGGCGGCCTTGAGGCAGGCGGAGCCCTTGGCTTCCACGCCGATGACCTTCACGCCGGGCAGAATCTGCTTGATATAGACGGCGATGCCCGCGGCAAGGCCGCCGCCGCCCACCTGCACGAAGACGTGGGTGAGACGGCTGTCCTGCTCCAGAAGCTCGCGCGCGATGGTGCCCTGACCGGCGATGACGTCGGAATCGTCGTAGGGCGGAATGAGGGTGAGGCCTTCCTTTTCGGCAAGGCGCATGGATTCGGCATAGGCCTCGTCGAAGCTGTTGCCGAAGAGCACCACGTTGCCGCCGAAGCGGCGCACCGCGTCCACCTTGATGTCGGGCGTGGTCTTCGGCATGACGATGGTGGTCTTCACGCCGAGTCTGGAACCGGAAAGGGCGCAGCCCTGGGCATGGTTGCCCGCGGAGGCGGCGATGACGCCGCGCTTTTTCGCCTCTTCTGGAAGTTTGGCTATCTTGTTGTAGGCGCCGCGCAGCTTGAAGGAGTGCACGGGCTGGAGATCCTCGCGCTTGAGGCTGACGCGGCAGCCCATGCGCTCGGAAAGTTTTTCCATGTATTCCAGCGGGGTCACGCGGGCCACGTCGTACACGGGAGAGAGAAGGATTTTTCGCAGGTATTCTGCGGAAGTGGGATGTTCGCTGGCCATGATGGTTCTCCTCGGCGCGTGTTGCGACGTGCCGTCTTTCCGTCCTTTCGGGCGGTTCATTCGTTGTTTTGTGCGCCCGGCTTGCGCAGGGCGTGAAGTTCGTCGCGTGCGCTCTCCCAGGCGGGTTCCCTGAAGGAGGTCTCACGGCAGGGGGTGATGTCCACGACAAAGGAGCTTTCGCCCTGCGTCACCCGCACGCCGATGCTTCGTCCCCCTTCCGCGGCCTTGCAGGCCTTCGGGGAATAGGAGGCCACGAGGGCGGCCGCTTCGCGCACGGTTTCGTTGTCCCAGGGACGGGAGCTTCTGCCCAGCGCGATGGGGCCGGGAAATCCCGCCACCTTGAAATGAAGGTCGCTTCCGCGCAGCAGCGCGGCGTAGGATTCGTTGTCGAACCTGTGACGCCCCACGGCGAGCCAGTAGGCGCCGTGCCAGAACTGGCGGCCCGCGTCGGCAAGACGAAAGTCGTTCACGTCCGGGCAGGAAAGGCGGGAAAGCACGGGCCAGAAGCGGCGGGTGTTTTCCTTTTCCGTGAGCTTGCAGCCGCCGCCCGGGGTGGGAATTTCGGCAATGCCGAAATGCGCGGCAAGGGCGAGCTGCTCCTTGCGGCCGCGGCCGTTCAGCGCAAGAAGGCGCGCACGGTC
>CASFUJ010000344.1 GCA_949297645.1 uncultured Desulfovibrionaceae bacterium | reverse complement strand
TTCTTGAAGCGATGCTTGAAGAAGTGCCTGCGGACGCGCTGCTGGACGCTCCTCCCGGCGTGAGCTGTCCCGCCGTCACCGTGACGCGCGATGTGGACATGATTCTGCTTGTGGCCGACCCCACGCCGTTCGGATTCTACGATTTCACGCTGGCCCATCAGGCGTTTCTGCCTCTCGGAAAGCCCATGTGCGTGGTCATCAACAGAGCCGGGGCCGAAGGCAACGCAGAAGGCGATGAAGCCGTGCGTGCCTATTGTCGGGAACACGGTCTGCCTCTGCTGGCGGAGCTGCCCTTCGAGCGCAACGCCGCCGAGCAGTACGCCGCGGGAAAGCTTCTGGCCGACCTCTCGCCCGTATGGCGGGAGCGTTTCTCCGCCCTGCGCGACGGTTTGCGCAGTACGTTCCACCGTCTTTCGGAAAAGGAGTCCGCCCATGCGTGAGATAGTCGTCATCAGCGGCAAGGGCGGCACGGGCAAGACTACCGTCAGCGCCTCCTTTGCCCACATCGCTGAGAACAAGGTCGTCTGCGACCTTGACGTGGACGCTCCGGATTTGCACATTCTGCTCTCGCCCGTCGTCAGACAGACGACGCCCTTTGTTTCCGGCAATCACGCCGTCATCCGTGAAGAGGACTGCGTGCGTTGCGGAACGTGCGGGCGGCTTTGCGCCTTCGGTGCCGTGTCCCGGCAGGGCGAGACGTTTCGTGTGGACGAGCTGCGCTGCGAAGGATGCGGCGTGTGCGTGAAGCTCTGCCCGCAGAAGGCCGTGGATTTTCCCGAGCGTTACTGCGGAGACTGGTATGTCAGCGACACCCGTTTCGGCCCCATGGTTCATGCCCAGCTTTTTCCGGGACAGGAAAATTCGGGCAAGCTGGTGGGCCTGCTCAAGGCCGAGGCCCGCAAAATGGCCCGCGAGCAGCATCTCGACACCATACTCTGTGACGGTTCGCCCGGTGTGGGCTGCCCGGTGATATCCTCGCTTTCCGGAGCGAGCCTTGCCGTGGGCGTGGTGGAACCCACCCCCTCCGGCAGGCATGACTTCGCCCGCGTGGCGGATTTGTGCCGTCACTTCCGCGTACCGCTCGCCGTCATCATCAACAAGGCGGACATCAACGCCGCCGAAGCCGATGCCATCGCCGCCCTGTGTGCGGAGCACGGACATACCCTGCTCGGCAGGCTGCCGTTCTCTCCCGTGGTGACGCAGGCCATGGTGCAGAGGAAGGCGTTGACGGAATTTCCCAATCCCCTGGGAGACAGACTGAAGGACATGTGGTCGGCCCTTCAGGACATCAAGACAGGCCGCTAGGCCAAACACGACCAGAACGGAGTTTTCCATGAGCACTCTTCTTGCAGTTCCTTCCGTCCTGCCGGGCGGCCTCGACGCCCAGATGGGCATGCATTTCGGTCATTGCGACATCTACACTCTTGTGGAGATCGAAGACGGCGCGGTGAAAAACGTCACCACCCTTGAAAACGTTCCCCATCAGCACGGCGGCTGCATGGCTCCCGTCCAGCATCTTGCTTCTCACGGTGTGAAGGTGCTTCTTGCCGGCGGCATGGGCATGCGTCCTCTCATGGGCTTCCAGCAGGTGGGTATTGAAGTGTTCTTCGCCGGTATGTTCCCCACCGTGGGTGCGGCGGTGCAGGCCTTCCTTGAAGGCAGGCTTCAGCCCTTCTCCATGGAGTTCACCTGCGGCGGCGGCCATCACGGGCAGCAGAACTGAGGATGAACGGCATGGAAGTCCTTGTCGTTACCAGGCGCCCGGCATTCTGGGAAGCGTTGCGTGCCTGCTTTGAAAGGCATGATGCGGCGCTCGCCACGTCCGGAACGCTGGAGAAAGGTCTCGAGGCCGTGCGCGGCGGACATGTGGCGCTGGTTGTTCTCGATACCGGCTCCGACATCGGCGCGCTGCGTGGGGAAGTGATGGCAATTCTGACCGTCAACGCCATGACCAATGTGGCTTCCGTGTGCGGTATGGGCGAAGAAACGTTCCATGATGCCATGGAAGGCCTCGGCTTGATCATGGATTTACCGCTTGAGCCTGAAGAGGCTGATGTGGAGCGCCTGCTTGTGGCGCTGCGGAGCATCATCGGCTGAAACGCCCGAACCGGACAGACGGGCGCAAGGCGCGCTGCCGTGAATGTCGTGTTTTCGACACGACGGCATGGACAGTTTGCGAC
>CASFUJ010000343.1 GCA_949297645.1 uncultured Desulfovibrionaceae bacterium | reverse complement strand
GATTTGAGCAGCAGGTTGCAGTTCTGCGGTATCTCGGTCGTCACCAGTTCCCCTGCTCGTTTGATTTGGTAAAGATTCTGCACCGCCCCCTGTGCGTTGGAGAGGTATTCCAGCATCTTATTCTCTACGCTGTGTACACGGTCAAGTGCGACCGTCACGGCGGCTTCGGCGGTGATAATCTTCTCCTGCGTCTTTCTGCGCTTGTTGTGCAGGCTCTTCAGTTCCAGCGTCTGTGCCGTCACCGCGCCTGTCAGAGCCGGGTCTATCTGTTGGGAGAACGCCGGGACGGCATTGCCTCCGGCCAGCCACAGGACAAATGCCCCAGTAGCTATTTTCAGTCTGATTGCTTTCATATACGTTCCATGTTACATTACATTTTAAGGCTTCCCTTTCTCCGTTCCGCCAGATTCCGGTCGCGTTCCTCCTTGCATGGGGCGAGAACCGGAGCCAGCGGCTTGTTTAAGAGGCAGTCGTTCCAGTCCTTGAACGACTTGGGCGGCAACCATTGTCCGGTGCGGTAACGGACGGACAGATGTGCGGCAAGCTGTGAGGACAACGCCTTTACCGGATTGACGGTGAAGCTTTTGCCCCCGGCTTCCACTTGCAGGCCGCCCTCCGCCTTGCTGATTTTCATCGGGATGCCTTCCAGCAGGCCAATCATGCGAAGCCCGTAGATGCGTCCGGCGATGTCGTTGTCAAAACAATCGAAAGCCTTGGCGTTCGGGAAACGCCCCATCACGCCGGCAATCTGGTTGTCGGAAAATGTTCCTCCGAGGGAGACCAACGCCACATCCGGGTGCAGTTGCCCCTTGTTCATCTGGTGGAAAGCCATCGCGTCGAAGGCGGACTCACAGAAGAACACACTTTTGACGGCTTCCGGGTTGCCGCCGGAAAGGTCGGCCACCCATGCCGAAGAAGAAGAGTCCGTGCCTGCGGCTTTCGACTTGTAGCCTCCGTAACCGCGTATCTCGTAACCTTTTACCAGATCGTCAGCGCCGGTATAGGGAAAGCCGATGTTATAGCCGTCAAAATTCCCGTTCCGTCTGTCCCGTATGAGAAAAACGAATGGGGCAAATTGTCTGACCGTTTCATCGGATATTCCACGCTGGCGGAAGATCTGAGGAATGCGCTCCACGTCTATTTGTCTCACTTCATATCGTGAAGTATCAAAAGCTGATGCAGCCTTGGCTGATTTCAGGTATTCCCAATCTTCATGGTATTCCGGTTCGGGCATATTGGCGAAGCGTGCCATGACCTTGGCAGTCTTCTGCCAATCGTCCTTGCCGGTGACGAAAAAGGCATCCAGATTCTCACGGATAAGCGTAAGTACATCCCCTTTGGAGCCGTCCCGGCGGAAGAACGTCTGGGCGCCCCTGTCATTGGGATGGCTGACGATGATGGTGTCACGTTTCTCCTGTCCGTCACCCAATACCAGTTCGATGTAACGTCCCACACCGGCCTTGCGGTCAAGACGGTAGCCGAGGGCATAAGCCACATCGGTCACACCGACACGCGCTTTGAGTTCCTTGAAGTTTACCTTGTAGTCCGGCATTCCGTATTACTTTTATGATTAAATACCCATCTTTGCACTTACGGTCTGCGTCCTGCCCATCATGGCAATCTCCGGCCCGAATGTCTTACGTGCCGTCATGTTCAGGAAGGCCGCCTTGTCCTTGTAGTCCGTAAGCTGGAAGTAAGTCCGGGCCGTGCCTTTCGACACCTTCTTCAGACCCAGCTCCACGCCGTCATACGAGGCACGGATGGCGTAGTCGCCGCCGCGTGTCTTGACGATGGCCGCGTTCCTGAAGGGCACTTCCTCGCCGGGGGCAAGCGGGGCGAGCGGGTCGTTCTTGGCCAAATAGGGCTGTTCGTTCAAGGCCAGCCGCTGCCTGTCCACATGGTCGAGTATCATGTCCGAAGCCCTGTTCACGTCCGCCATGACCGAGACGATGAACTTCGGTTCCTGCTTCAACACGCCGATCCACGAGTCCAGATAGGCGGCCGAGTTGTCCGTGACCTTCGGGTCAAAGCCCATCGAATGGCTTATCATCGCAGCCGTCAGTTCGGCGACAAGCTCCTCCTTGGCGTACTTGGGGGCGTACTTGGGGTCTCCGAACCTGCCCATGCCGTCGCGGTTGAGCCGCTGCGGTGTCATGGTGGAGTGGGCCATCTCATGCAGCATGGTGGAATAGAATTCCATGCCGCCACGGTAGATTTCGTCGGGAGTGCTTCCGATGTTGAACTGCGCCTTCATGGGCAGCACCACGATGTCCTGCCCCGGCGAGTAATACGCCCCGTCCACGCGCTTGTCGGCCTGTATCGGGCAGACCCAGCCCTGCGTCTGAATCATTCTGTCGAGTGCAGCGTGGGCGTACATGCCTTCCGTGTCGCGGAGTTCGGGCAGTCTGAACCTGTCCATGAGCTTCCGCATCCGTTCGGGCTGCACCTCGGCCAGGTTGGTCTGCGCCACGTTGTACACGGGAAACGCCTTGACAAACGGGATGACCTCCATGCCTTCCTTCTCCTCTTTGCTCATGGCGCGGTATTCCTCCGAGCTGACCTTCCTGCCGTCCTTGTCCTTCACGAGCATGTCCCAATAGATGACGGGGAAGGCCTTCTCGCCTTTGAGCACGTGGGCTTTCAGGTTGTGCGCC
>CASFUJ010000342.1 GCA_949297645.1 uncultured Desulfovibrionaceae bacterium | reverse complement strand
GAAAACACCTGATACTTTTTCCATGCCACGGCCAGTCCCACCTCCAGACGCGGCTCCAGAGGCCGGAAACACAGCGGACCACCGTCGCAGCGGATGATGCCGTCAAGGCACAAGGCGCAGCCCATATTCTCTTCCACCATGAGAGAGGCGTTGAACAGAAGATTATAGGTGCCCACCACGTTCAGTCTCTCGAAACTCTCTCCCATCCATCCGGCTATTTCATTGGCCACCAGCTCCTGACGGGAACAGAGCAGCGGAAGAGACACAATATCTTCCGGCCGGAGCGAGGCCTTCCGGGCAAGCGGATTGTCCCGGCGCATGAGCACGCCCCATACGTCCGTCACCGGCAGTCTGATATATTCATAGCGGGAGAGGTCGGCCGGCTCGATGAACACGCCGAAATCCACAAGACCTCTGTCCAGCCTTTCCATGACATCACTCGCATTGCCGCTGAACAGGTGATAGGAGATGTGGGGATGCGCGTCCCTGAGACTGCGGGCGACTCCGGCCACAAGGCGCATGGCCCGCGTCTCCCCTCCGCCTATGTGCACATCGCCGATGACCTCCCCCGCCGTCGAGCGGAAGGCCTCTTCCGTACGCTCGGCAAGGGACACAATCTCCTGAGCCCTCTTGCGCAGAAACATGCCTTCCTCCGTCAGCGTCATTCTGCGCCTGCCGCGGATAAAAAGCTTCCTGCCCAGCTCCTCTTCCAATTCCATGAGCTGACGGGAAAGCGTGGGCTGCGAAAGATGCAGAAATTCCGCCGCCCTCGATATGCTCTCCTCCCGGGCAACCGCCAGAAAATACCGCAACACCCTGAGTTCCATCGCTTTCCCCCTTTCCGCCGAAAGTCTTTCACGGCGCACCGCATTTGCATAACCGAAGAAAACAGTATCGGCATATTTCATGCCTGTAAAGCATTATAGAGTATTCAATATAAGTATTTGCTATGGAATAGTCTTTCCATTATATCTTCAGACAAAAGCCTCGTCCCTTCCACCGTACCGTCACGCCTCCGGCGTTGCCCGGCACGAGATCCAAAGGCGCCACAGCCTGTCGGAGTCGCCATGAAACAACTCGCCCCGGCCCTGCTTTCGGCCCTCATTCTTCTTTCGTCCGTCATGCCCGCCGCAGGCAAAGACCTGCCCGTCCCTCCCACCGTCAGTCCCGCTCTTGCCGCCATGATGGCAAAGGGCCTTCCTTCCGGCTGGAACGAAGCTCCGCACACGAAAGAAGCCTGGAAAGACTGGATAGACGCCATGACCGCCATGCAATGCCGAAACCTGCCCGCTCTGCGCGAAAAGCTCGGCGTCACCATGCGCTCCTCCGTTATGGCAAACGTTCCCGTCTTCCTTCTCGAACCGGAAGCCCCGGAGGCTGACCGCATCCTGCTGCACTTTCACGGCGGCGGCTATGTACTCGGCCCGGGTGAAGCCGGAACGCAGGAGGCCGTGCTCATGGCAGGGCTTGGAGGGTTCAAGGTGATTTCCGTGGACTACAGGATGGCTCCCGACTTTCCCTATCCGGCCGCCATCGACGACGCCATGGCCGTGTATCGCGAGCTTCTTTCCTCCACACCGGCCGAAAACATCGGCGTTTTCGGTACCTCCACAGGCGGAGCCATGACCCTCATTCTCGCACTGCGGGCACGGGACGAAGGTCTGCCCCTTCCCGCCGCTCTCGCCGCCGGAACGCCGTGGGCCGAGATGGGCAAAAAAGGGGACAGCTACTTCGCCAACGAAGGCGTGGACAACGTGCTTGTCAGCTACGACGGCTGGCTGGCCGGAGCGGCGGAACTCTATGCCGGTGAACATGATATGGACGACCCGTACCTCTCCCCGGTCAACGGCGACGTGAAGGGCTTTCCGCCCACGCTGCTCACCTCCGGCACGCGAGACCTCTTTCTGAGCAATACCGTACGCATGCACCTGAAGCTGAGACAAGCCGGAGTACCTGCCGACCTCATCGTCTTCGAAGGCCTTTCCCATGCGCAGTACCACATGGATGAGGACATGCCCGAAACGCGTTTCCACTTCGAGGAGCTCGGCCGCTTCTTCCGTAGGCATCTGGGGCGAAGCTCCGCAAAATAACCGGCCTTTCCTTTCGCCCGCAACGTCATGAAAAAACGTTTCCCGGCGCATCTCCGCCGGCATGAAGGTCGCAACGGGACACGCTGTTTTCCCC
>CASFUJ010000341.1 GCA_949297645.1 uncultured Desulfovibrionaceae bacterium | reverse complement strand
CTTGCCCTCCTTGCTGGCGAAGCCGTCCAGCAGGATGCGGCGTTTCTCCAACAGTACCGCCACCTCCGCGTCCGCCATCTTGCGGTTGCCGATGATGGCGTTGATGTTCAGTACGCAAGAAGGGCTGCCGCCGATGTTATGCTCACAGCGGTACCCCTTGCAGGTCTTGACCACATTGCCGCCGCACAGGGGGCAGTGGCCGATGATTTTCTTTTCTGTTTCCATTATTGTATGAATTGATTGTTTTCACCGATTGAATCATTTATATTTTTCTAATTGAACCCACGCTTCCAGTCGGCCACGATGCCGCCGATGATGTTCTTGCCGGACATCACATTCGCCCATCCTTCCGGGTCGAGCGAGAACCAGAGGTCGTTCCACGAGAGCGTGCGCACCTGCCATGCCAGGATGAACAGGTCGGTGTTGATGGTTTCGAGCCTTGTCACCACCTCGTTGGCGATGTAGTAGCGTTCCGAAGAGTCCAGCAGGTTGACCTTGTGCTTCTCGTTCTTCCCGTCTGCCCCAGCCACGTCGTAGCTGCCCGAAGTCACGAGCTGTTTCATGAACGGATAGAGCGCCGCCATCTGCGTGGCCGCGTCCGTCAGCTCGTCCGACACGATGGCCGCTATCGCCGTACCTTTGAGGTTGCTCCCCACCGATTTGAGCAGCAGGCTGCAGTTCTGCGGTATCTCGGCCGTCACCAGTTCCCCTGCACGTTTGATCTGGTAAAGGTTCTGCACCGCACCCTGCGCGTTGGAGAGGTATTCCAGCATCTTGTCCTCCACGCTGTGTACCCGGTCGAGCGCGACCGTCACGGCGGCTTCGGCGGCGATAATCTTCTCCTGCGTCTTCCTGCGCTTGTCGTGCAGGCTCTTCAGTTCCAGCGTCTGCGCCGTCACCGCGCCGGTCAAAGCCGGGTCTATCTGTTGGGAGAACGCCGGGACGGCATTGCCTCCGGCCAGCCACAAGGCCAACGCCCCTGCGGCCATTTTCAGTCTGATTGCTTTCATATTACGTTCCATGTTACATTACATTTTAAGGCTTCCCTTTCTCCGCTCCGCCAGGTTCCGGTCGCGTTCCTCCTTGCATGGGGCGAGAACCGGAGCCACCGGTCTGTTCAGGAGGCAATCGTTCCAGTCCTTGAACGCCTTAGGCGGCAGCCATTGTCCGGTACGGTATCGGACGGGAAGGTGCGCGGCAAGCTGTGAGGCCAACGGCTTCCCCGGATTGACGGTGAAGGTCTTGCCTCCGGCTTCCACTAGTAGGCCGTCATCCGCCTTGCTGATTCTCATCGGTATGCCTTCCAGCTGGCCAATCATGCGAAGCCCGTAGATACGTCCGGCGATGTCGTTGTCAAAACAGTCGAAAGCCTTGGCGTTCGGGAAACGCCCCATCACGTCGGTAATCTGGTTGTCAGAGAATGTCCCTCCGAGAGAGACCAAAGCCACATCCGGGTGCAGCCGGCTTCTGTTCATCTGATGGAAAGCCATCGCGTCGAAGGCGGACTCACAGAAGAACACGCTCCTGACCGCTTCCGGATTGCCGCCGGAGAAGTCGGCCACCCATGCCGCCGAGGAGGAATCCGTACCTGCCGCCTTTGACTTGTAGCCGCCGTAGCCGCGAATCTCGTAGCCCTTCACCTGACCGTCCGCACTGGTATAAGGAAAGCCGATATTATACCCGTCAAAATTCCCGTTCCGTTTGTCCCGAATAAGGGAAATGAACGGCGCGAACCGCCTGACCGTCTCATCGGACAGGCCACGTTGGCGAAAGATTGGAGGAATACGCTCCACATCCATCCGCTTCACCTCATAACGTGAGGCATCAAAAATGGATGCCACACTGGCAGACCTCACATATTCCCTGTCCTCATGGTATTCCGGTTCGGGCATGTTGGCGAAACGAGCCATGACCTTGGCCACCTTCTGCCACTCGTCCTTGCCGGTGACGAGGAAGGCATCCAGGTTCTCGCGGATAAGCGTAAGCACGTCCCCCTTGGAGCCGTTCCGGCGGAAGAACGTCTGGGAAGCCCTGTCGTTGGGATGACTGACAATGAGAGTGTCACGCTTCTCCCGTCCGTCACCCAACACAAGTTCGATGTATCGTCCCACACCGGCCTTGCGGTCAAGGCGGTAGCCGAGGGCGTAGGCCACATCGGTCACGCCGACACGCGCTTTGAGTTCCTTGAAGTTTACCTTGTAGTCCGGCATACCGTATTGC
>CASFUJ010000340.1 GCA_949297645.1 uncultured Desulfovibrionaceae bacterium | reverse complement strand
CGCCCGGAGCGGCGAAAAGCGCGTGCCCCGGGCCGCAGCGTCCGCTTTTCTCCGCGCCCCGCATCCTTCCGTACGGCCCCCCAAAAGCCCGCCGTCCTTCGACGGAAGGGCGGGCATACCCCGGCGTACCGGAGCCATCCCCCCTGAAAAAACGATTCCGAACCGCATCTTCAAGGAAGAACCATGGAAGAAACCTTTGCCGAAATCTGGCTGCCCCACCGCGTTTCCTATGGCGAGACCGACGCCATGGGCGTGGTCTATTACGCTGAATACATTCATTATTTCGAACGGGCCCGCGGCGCCATGTGCCGGGAGGCGGGACTTGGCTACGGTAAGATAGAGGAAGCGGGATTCATGCTGCCCGTCAGGGAGGTGGAGTGCCGCTACCGCTCTCCCGCCCGCTACGACGACCTGGTGCTCGTGCACGCGCGCATCGTGGAATGGCGGCGCGCCTCGGTGCGCTTCGTGTATGAAATCTACAACGAAGACCGCACGAAGCTGCTCAGCGAAGGCATGACACTGCACGCCGTGGTCAATAAGGAAGGCCGTCCCGTGGCCGTGCCGGAATGGATAAAGGAAACGCTCTCCCGCGCAAGGACGGAACAGCCCTCCGAATAGAACGGGCCTGACGCCCGGGCGTCCTTCCGTCGGCTGCCCGGGAAAGAGGGCTCCGCGCTGAGGCGGAAAGGTTTTCCGCAGCAGCGACGGAAGCTCTGCGGCAGCGACGGGAGAAAACACCGGAGACGCCCGATCTCTTTCCCTGTCAGACGCTCTTTCGTCCCCTTACCGACAAAAGACGGGAAAAAAGACGTTCCCCGTCCGTTACGGATGCCCGAAAAGCGGGAAAAGACGCCCTTTCTCCCCGGCTCCACGCCCCGCATCGTATTGCCTGCCGCGCTTTTTTCCTGTATATTGCGCCGCAGGCATATCATTACCCTTTACTTTCTCGCGAGGCTCACATGAAACGTCTTTCCTGCATCCTCGCCGCTTTCGCCGTGCTTTGCATGGCGGTCGGCGCTCAGGCGAAATCCTACGTCAACGGCATCGACGCCAACTATCCTCCTTTCGCCTATGTCGGCGAAGACGGCAAGCCCGCCGGGTTTGATGTTGACTCCATGGACTGGATTGCCAAGACCATGGGATTTGAAATCTCCCATCAGCCCATGGACTGGGACGGTATCATTCCCGCCCTCATGAACAAGAAAATCGACATGGTCTGCTCGGGCATGAGCATCTCGCCCGAACGCGCCGCCGTGGTGGCCTTCTCCGAACCGTACTACACCATCCAGAAGGTCATCCTCGTGCCCGCCGACTCCAGCCTCACCGCCGAACAGGCCATCAAGGGCAAGACCAGACTCGGCGTGCAGCGCGGCACCAACGAACACGAGCTTCTGGAAACCAGAAAGGTGGAAGAGAAGCTCCAGTACGAACTGCGCTTCTACGATTCCGCGCCTCTGGCCGTGGAAGATCTGCTCAACGGCCGCATCGAGGCCATAGCCATGGACAGCGCGCCCGCCAACGACGCCATCAACAAGGGCAAGCCCGTGAAGATCGTGGGCACCTTCGCCGATGACGACCTGTTCGGCGTGGCCATCCGCAAGGACGACAAGGAACTCCTCGACCTCGTGAACGAAGGCTACCGCAAGCTGAAGGCCGACCCCTACTGGAAGGAACTTCAGGCCAAGTACCTCACCAAGTAATACGCCTGCACACGGGGGGGGGGAGACCGGCCCGCCGGTCTCCCCCCCCTTTTATCGTCCTTTTCCCTGAACACGCCGCTTTGCGGAAAAAGGACACGGGCTTTCCCGCAGGAAAGCCGCATCCCCCTCTCCCTACCCGGACTCGACAGTGCATATTCTTTCCACCATCATCGAAGCCTTCCCCTATATTCTTGAAGGGACGCTGGTCACCATCGTGCTCGTAGTCGGCGCCCTGTCCCTGGGCTTCTGCCTCGGCGTGCCCATGGCCGTCACGCAGGTCTATGCTCCCCGCCCGTTCGCCATGCTGGTCAGCCTCTATGTGTGGTTCTTCCGCGGCGTGCCCGTTCTTCTGCTGCTCTTCCTGTTCTACTACGGACTGTTCGGGCTCATCGGGCTGGACGTGGGCACCGTCGGCGCCTCGTGCCTCGTGCTCGGCATGACCAGCGCGGCCTATCAGTCCCAGATTTTCCGCGGAGCCATACAGTCCCTGCCCGCCGGCCAGCTCAAGGCAGGGCGCGCCCTCGGCAT
>CASFUJ010000339.1 GCA_949297645.1 uncultured Desulfovibrionaceae bacterium | reverse complement strand
GCCATTTCTCCCAGGCGGTTCAGAAGGTTCAGGACGGGGGTGAGGATTTCATTCATACTGTTACCCTTACTCCGAAGATAAGTGGAGGAATGTTAGCCGATTTCACCGTCGTTGGCAACGTATGCTCTGCTGTGCGGAAAGGAAGGCTTGCATGATTTTTCGACGGAGAGTATAGAAAAAAAATTGAATGGATTTCCCATAGTTCAGGAGAAAGTATATGTGTCTTGCCGTTCCCGTCCGCGTGGTGGACGTGCCGGAGGAAGGAAAGGCCCGCGTGCAGGTGGGCGCCGCGGACAACCGTATGGAGATTTCCACGCTCCTTCTGCCCGAAGCGCCCCGTCCGGGGGACTACGTCATCGTGCATGCCGGCTTCGCCCTGCGCACGCTCGATGCCGCGGAGGCCGAGGAATCCCTGAAGATTTTCCGCCAGATAGCGGAGCTCGGCGTCAATGAGGGACGTTTTGCCGAATCGCTTTGACGGGGCCCGCGCCGAAGCGCTCCGCCTTCCGGGACGGTGATTCCGCACGGTGGTCTTATTGACTCGGGCGCGGGCGCGGACAGGCTCAGGCACTTGTTCCGTGCGGAGTCTTCCGTCGTTTTGCAGAACACGCTTCCCTGCTTCGAACGTTTTCGCAGCGTGCGCGTTTTTCTGCTTCGAACCGTCGTCCCGGCCGGAGACATCGCCTGCAGGCGGCGCGCCGCGCTTCCCGCGCCCTTGTCGTTGCGCAGGCGGCGGGGGCGAGATCTCCGGTCAACGTCTGCGCCGGTTTTCCGGCCTTTTCTTCCGGGGAGGCCGTCCACGGCAAACAGCCTTGAGGGATTCCTCAAGGTTTTTTGTTTAAGGGGGCCGGGGAGACTTTCTGCGCCGTCCGGAACATGTCGCCTGTTATTCCTGCCCCGTGCAGGCCGTACAGAGACTTCCTGCGAGACCGGAACGTTCGCCTGCCATCATCCGCAGACATCCCGAAAAAGAGATTTTCTGCGTGGACGGGAATAGTTGCGCCGTGCCGAGGGCGGGAGAAGCGGGGCCGTGGCGCATGCCGCCTTTCCGCAAAGCTGGACAGGTCCGGCAGCGCCTCGGCCCGGAGCCTTCCGACGCCTGAACGCTACTTCATGAAAAGCTTGAACGGGGCGCTCAGTATGCCTCCCACAAGGTCGATGAAGGTGGAGCCTATGTTGCTCACCGTGCCCGTGACCGCGCCGAGCAGTCTGTAGGTGACCTTGGGGGCGAAGAGATTGCCTGTAATGGTCAGGGGCATTTCCGGGATGCCCGCAAGGGTGACGGTGGCTCTGGCGTCGATGCTCTCCGCGGGCAGGTTCACCGTGCCTTCGCCGGTGACGGTGGTGAGCGTGTCCTTGATGAGAAAGTCCCTGCACGTCGCCACGCCTTTGTTCAGGACGGCGCTCATGGACATGGTCTTGAACTCCGTGCTGGACGATTTTTCTCCGCCGGCGGCCGGGGAGATGATGGCCCCGTTTGAAACGAGGAAGGAGAAGCGTCCGTCCAGCGTGCTCTTCCAGTCTTCCCAGTACGTCTGCATCGTCCGCACATCGACGTCGGCTCTGCCCGTGCCGCGGATGAGCGTTTTCTGCTTTCTGTCCCGGCTGAGATTCAGCATGTTGACATCCGTGCTGTGCGCCCGGAGCGAGACCTGCACGCTCTGTCCGCTTTTGTCGAGAGCGGCCTGAGCACTGCCGTCGAGTCGTCCGCCGCCGGGGAAGGATGCCTTGAGAGGCGCGGAGAGCACGCCGTTTTTCTGCGTGAGCGTGAGCGCGACATGGGAAAGGGTGGTGGAGAAGGCCCGCTTGCAGGACGATGCCTGCCCCATGCCGGAAGGCTTCTTCATGGTGGCCGAGGGGAAGCGTGCCGGGCTGTACAAGCAAGAGCTCAAGGCGGACGGGGAAAGTAATGACATCCGCCTGGGCCCGCCGCTCTTTGTGCGAGGCATGACCCGCGACGCCGACGGCAACGAGTGGGGCCTGATGCTGGAGTGGAACGATCCGGACGGACGGCTCCACCGCTGGGCCATGCCTGTGGAACTGCTCAACCGGCAGGGAGGGGAGTGGTTCGGCACACTGGCGTCCGGGGGCTGGTTCGGTGTGCCCGGCACACGCGCCAAACTGGCCGCCTTCCTTGCCAGTGTGCGGCCTGTACGTCGCATCCGCTGTGTGCCCCGCGTGGGCTGGCATGAATCGGTCTACGTCCTGCCGGATGCCGTCTTTGGAGCTACGCAGGGGGAAAGCGTCG
>CASFUJ010000338.1 GCA_949297645.1 uncultured Desulfovibrionaceae bacterium | reverse complement strand
CTGAAAATATTTCCGGCATTGGCGGCAAGATAGACGCCTACGGCAAGCGTGGTCAGCGCAGGCGCAATGTCCTGCCCCTTGCATACGTCGCCCTTTTCCCGGGCCTCCCGCAAACGTTTCGGTGTAGGCTGTTCTGTCTTTTCATCGCTCATGGCATCAGCACCCGCAGATACTGCAAATCGGAACCGAAAGAATCGAACATACTCACCGCCCCGGTCATGAGCATGCTGAAATAGAAAATAAGCAGCAGCGAAGCCAGACCGCTTTTTACGGGCATGGCCAGAACATACACGTTGAGCTGTGAAGCGAAACGGTTGATGAGACCAAGGGAGATGTCGGTCAGAAGACAGGCCACCACCACAGGGCCGGAAAGCAGCATCATGTCGAGCGCAAGGTCGCTTACCTTCTGCGCGAAAAAGAGCGGCAGTGTGGGCCGTTCAAAAAAACCGGAGGGCAACACGGACGTCACCGGCCAGCACTCATAGCTGGCATAGACCGTGCCGAGAAAGGTAAGAAACGCTCCCGTGGAGAAAAAGACATACACCGCGCTCTGAAAAAAGAAGGAACCCGTGGGAGAGGTCTGTTCCCCGGCCAGAGGGTCGGTTTCCGTTGCCTGCCCGGCGCCGCGCTGGTTATCGATGAAAAAACCCGCGCACTGGATGGTCCAGAACATCATCCCCACAAGAAACCCCATGAGCATGCCGAGAAATACTTCCTTGAGGATAAGCACGCCCATGTGCAGTCCGGAAGCGAGGGCGAGCCCCTCCCAGGAGGGAAGCTGACCGAGCAGCATGGGATGCAGCACCAGATAGCAGGCAAGCACGATGGTGAAGCGAAGCTGCCCCGTCACCACACTTCCGCCCATGAACGGCGCCGTCTGCATCAGCATGAAAAGACGCGGCGTTCCCAGAAGAAACGCCAGCAGATGCTGCTGCGGTGAAAATCCCCATAACAGAACGGTATCCAACGTTCAGCGTCCTCTCAACTCTTCCCGATTCCACGATTCCGGGGCGCTCCGCTTGATGCGGAACAAACAACGCCCGCATGCCGTCAGAACAACAGGCAAACCCGCGTGCCTGTCCTTTGCCCTTCACTGCCGCTTCCGGGCACTACGTTTCCAGCGACCTTCTCTTCCAACCATGAAAGATTCGCATCAGCGCGACATGACAACACGAATCTTCTCCCTGCCGTCCCCGACGGACAAGCGTTGCCATCCGCGTTCTCCATGGAGGGACTCCACATGATGCCGGCGTCCTAAAGCAGATAGAACCGGGAGAAAATCTCATCGGCATAGCGCAGAATTTCCCCGGACATCCAGCCGCCCAGCAGAAAAAGGGACAATACCACGGCTATGAGCTTGACGCCGAAGGTGAGCGTCTGCTCCTGAAGCTGCGTCACCGCCTGAATCAGACTGAGCACAATGCCGATGACCGATGCTATGACGATGGGCGGCAGAGAAATCACCAGCACCAGATACAGAGCCTGCGAGGCGTAATCCATGGCGATGCTGTTCATGCTCCGCTCCTAAATCCTGATGCGGCTCACGGGCTGCACCGATATTTCCGGCGTCACTTCCTGATAGGCCATGACGGGCAGTTCGTAATACTTGCTCTCGATAAGGCGGCGCACATAGCGACGTATATCCATGGACGCCATGAGCACGGGCTTCTGCGTGCTGCCCTTGTGCTTGCCCACGGCCTCGCCCACGGCCTTGATGATGCGCTGCGACGTATCCGGGTCCAGCGAAAGGAAGGCTCCGGCCGAAGTCTGGCGCACGGCCTTGCGTATGGTTTCCTCGAGCGACGGGTCCATAAGAATGGCCGGAAGCATGTTCTGTCCGCGCGAATACATGTAGCTTATCTGCCGCTTCAGGGCGCTGCGCACATATTCGGTGAGCATGACCACGTCCTTTTCCTTGGGGCTCCATTCGATGAGCGCTTCAAGGATACTGCGCAAATCGCGGATGGAGACCTGTTCCTGCACGAGACGCTGGAAGATTTCCGCGATGCGCTGCACGGGCAGAAGGCGCGTGACTTCCCTGACGAGGTCCGGCGCGCGCTCCTCCATGCGGTCGAGAAGGTATTTGCTCTCCTGCATGCCGAGAAAGCTCGAGGCATGACGGGAAAGCAGCAGCGAGAGGTGATAGGCCAGTATGCGGGCGTGCGGCATGCAGGTGATGCCCGCCTGCTCAAGCCGCGCCACGTCTTCGTCGGCCACCCAGAGCGGGTCCACATCCGGCAGGAAGGGT
>CASFUJ010000337.1 GCA_949297645.1 uncultured Desulfovibrionaceae bacterium | reverse complement strand
TGTTTTTTTAGGTATAACCGTTTTGGGTTCCACCCGCTAAGCGGGTGGTTTTCTGTTTCGGTCGCTTCCGCTCCCTCAACTGCCTGAAGGCCTTAAAAAAGAAAAACACCGCCTTCCGCAAAGGGAAGGCGGTGTTTTTCATCTGTTTGCAGGCAGGAGGCAAAACTACATGAGGCCCTGCTCGATCATGCTGTCGGCCACCTTGCGGAAGCCCGCGATGTTGCCGCCCATCACATAGTTGCCGGGCTGACCGAATTCTTCGGCGGTGTCATGCGCGGCCTTGAAGATACCGGCCATGATGTTCTTGAGCTTGCCGTCCACTTCGTCGAAGGTCCAGGAGGTCATGCCCGCGTTCTGCTCCATTTCGAGCTGGCTGGTGGCCACGCCGCCGGCGTTGGCGCACTTGGCCGGGCCGAAGCAGATGCCGGCCTTCTGGAATTCGGCGGTGGCCTCCAGCGTGGAAGGCATGTTCGCGCCTTCGCTCACCAGGATGCAGCCCTTGGAGAGGAGGTTCTTCGCGTCGGCCAGGGTGACTTCGTTCTGCGTGGCGCTCGGGAAGGCGAGGTCGGCGCCCACGTTCCACACGGGATGTTCGCCGGCCGGATATTCGGACACGGGAATGTAGGTGGCGTCCTTGCACAGTTCGGCGTAGCGGGTGAGGGAGGCGCGCTCGCGCTCCTTGACCTGCTGGAGCACTTCGAGATTGATGCCGGAAGGCTGGTAGATAGAGCCGCGCGAATCGGACACGGTTACGGGCTTTGCGCCGAGCTGATAGAGCTTCTTCACGGTGTAGATGGCCACGTTGCCGGAACCGGACACGGCGGCCGTCTTGCCTTCGATTTCCTTCCCCGCAGCCTTCAGCATGTTCTCGGCGAAATACACGTTGCCGAAGCCCGTGGCTTCGGTGCGGGCCAGAGAGCCGCCCCACTTGAGGCCCTTGCCGGTGAGCACGCCTTCAAAGCGGCTGGTCAGACGCTTGTACTGGCCGAAAAGGTAGCCGATTTCGCGGCCGCCCACGCCGATGTCGCCGGCGGGCACGTCGCTGAAGGCGCCGATGTAGCGGACCAGTTCCGTCATGAAAGCCTGGCAGAAACGCATGACTTCAGCGTCGGACTTGCCCTTGGGGTCGAAGTCGGAGCCGCCCTTGCCGCCGCCGATGGCGAGACCGGTAAGGCTGTTCTTGAAAATCTGCTCGAAGCCGAGAAACTTCAGGATGCTCTGGTTCACGCTGGGATGGAAGCGCAGACCGCCCTTGTACGGTCCGATAGCGGAATTGAACTGGACGCGGTAACCGTTGTTCACCTGAATCCGGCCCTTGTCGTCCGTCCAGGCCACGCGGAATTCTATGAGGCGTTCGGGCACGACGATGCGCTCGAGAATGGCGTTTTCCTGATACTTGGATTCCCGCTCGAAAAGGGGTTCCATGGAAAAGAGCACTTCTTCCACGGCCTGCAGAAATTCCGGCTGATGAGGATGCTTGGCGCGCACGCTCTCCACGACGCTCTGCACATAACTGTTACCCATGACTCGCAACTCCTTAAAGTAAAAAGGGGGGAAACGCCCCCGGACTGACAAGGTCCGGCTGCCGCCCTGAAGGAAGACATTTTTGTAAATTCAGGACTTCAGCAGCGCCGACGACTATCGAGTATCCCTATTTTTTCCGAGAATCAACCACTTTTTATGACAAAAACGAAATTTTTTATACACTATTACCGGTTGAAAATATTATATATTCTTTCTTTGTACATTTTTGTATAAAAAATAATATATTTTTTCAATATATTACAATGTGACATTTTTGTTTTCTCGAAAAGATTCTCCGCGCGGAAAACTCCTGCCGGATTTTCCAAATTTGTTTCACAAAGCCCCCTTTCCACTTCTCCGCCCGGACCTGACGGAAGCACCCATCTGTCAGGCGGCAGGAAAAACGGCCATGCCCCGTCCTGCGCCGCCGCTCCTTCGGCGACGCAAAGGACGGCTTCCTTTTCTGCAGGCGTTTCCGCTGTACGGTCGCTTCCGGGGCGGCGCAGAGAGCAGAGAGGCGCCCCTGCCGCCGGGAAGAACGCAGGCCGTGGAAAGACGCTTCCGGCTCCGAAGAAAAGGCAGGGGATGAAAAGGCGCTTCCGCTTCGAAAAGAACGCTGAGGATGAAAAGGCGCTTCTCCATCCCCAAAGGGCGCAGGGGATGGAAAACCGCTTTTTCTCCCCCGAAAGAACGCAAGGATGCGGGCGGAGCATGCCGCAACTCAGGC
>CASFUJ010000336.1 GCA_949297645.1 uncultured Desulfovibrionaceae bacterium | reverse complement strand
TGGCGGACGTGAACAGGGCTTCGGACATGATACTCGACCATGTGGACAGGCAGCGGCTGGCCTTGAACGAACAGCCCTACCTGGCCAAGAACGACCCGCTAACTCCGCTTGACCCAGGCGAGGAAGTGCCGTTCAGGAACGCGGCCATCGTCAAGACACGCGGCGGCGACTACGCCATCCGTGCCTCGTATGACGGCGTGGAGCTGGGCCTGAAGAAGGTGTCGAAAGGCACGGCCCGAACTTACTTCCAGCTTACGGACTACAAGGACAAGGCGGCCTTCCTAAACATGACGGCACGCAAGACCTTCGGGCCGGAGATTGCCATGATGGGCAGGACGCAGGCCGTAAGTGCCAAGATGAGTATATAATCCAAAGCAATACGGTATGCCGGACTACAGCAATACGGTATGCCGGACTACAAGGTAAACTTCAAGGAACTCAAAGCGCGTGTCGGCGTGACCGATGTGGCCTACGCCCTCGGCTACCGCCTTGACCGTAAGGCCGGCGTGGGGCGTTACATCGAGCTGGTATTGGGTGACGGAAGAGATAAACGTGACACTCTCATTGTCAGCCATCCCAACGACAGGGCTTCTCAGACATTCTTCCGCCGGAACGGCTCCAAGGGAGACGTGCTTACGCTTATCCGCGAGAACCTGGATGCCTTCCTCGTCACCGGCAAGGACGATTGGCAGAAGGTGGCCAAGGTCATGGCACGCTTCGCCAACATGCCTGAACCGGAATACAACGATGACCGGGAATATGTGAAGTCTGTCAGGGCTGCATCTGCCTTTGACGCTTCGCGCTATGAGGTGAAACGAATGGATGTAGAGCATATCCCTCCAATCTTCCGCCAACGGGGCTTGTCCGATGAGACGGTCAGGCGTTTCGCGGCGTTCATTTTCCTTGTCCGGGACAAGCGGAACGGGAATTTCGACGGCTACAACATCGGTTTCCCCTATACCGGTGCGGACGGCCAGGTGAAGGGCTACGAGATACGCGGCTACGGTGGCTACAAGTCAAAGGCGGCAGGCACGGATTCCTCTTCGGCGGCATGGGTGGCCGACTTTTCCGGCGGTAATCCGGAAGCGGTCAGGTGCGTATTCTTTTGTGAGTCCGCCTTCGATGCGATGGCTTTCCATCAGATGAACAGAAGGCAGTTGCACCCGGATGTGGCATTGGTCTCCCTCGGAGGGACATTCTCCGACAACCAGATAACCGGTGTGATGAATCGTTTTCCTAACGCCAAGGCTTTCGACTGTTTTGACAACGACATTGCCGGACGCATCTATGGTCTTCGCATGATTGGCTTGCTGGAGGGCATCCCGATGAAAATCAGCAAAACGGAGGGCAACCTGCAAGTAGAAACCGGAGGCAAGAGTTTTACCGTCAATCCGGGAAAGGCGTTGCCCTCACAGCTTGCCGCACATCTGCCCGTCCATTATCGCACCGGACAATGGCTGCCGCCCAAGGCGTTCAAGGACTGGAACGACTGCCTCTTAAACAAGCCGCTGGCTCCGGTTCTCGCTCCACGCAAGGAGGAACGCGACCGGAATCTGGCGGAGCGGAGAAAAGGTAGTCTCAAAATGTAAAGTAAAATTAAATACAGATGAAAGCAAACAGACTGAAAATGGCCGCCGGGGCGTTGGCCCTGTGTCTGGCCGGAGGCCATACCGTTCCGGCGTTTGCCCAACAGATAGATCCGGCACTGACCGGTGCGGTGACGGCACAGACGCTGGAACTGAAAAGCCTGCACGACAAGCGCAGGAAGACGCAGGAGAAGATAATCGCCGCCGAAGCCGCCGTGACGGTCGCCCTCGACCGGGTACACAGCGTAGAGAATAAGATGCTGGAATACCTCTCCAACGCACAGGGGGCGGTGCAGAATCTCTACCAAATCAAACGAGCAGGGGAACTGGTGACGACCGAGATACCGCAGAACTGCAGCCTGCTGCTCAAATCGGTGGGAAGCAACCTCAAGGGCACGGCGATAGCGGCCATCGTGTCGGACGAGCTGACGGACGCGGCCACGCAGATGGCAGCACTCTATCCGTTCATGAAGCAGCTCGTGACTTCGGGCAGCTACGACGTGACAGGAGCTGACGGAAAAAACGAGAAGCACAAGGTCAACCTGCTGGACTCTTCGGAACGCTACTACATTGCCAACGAGGTGGTGACAAGGCTCGAAGCCATCAACACCGACCTGTTCATCCTGGCATGGCAGGTGCGCACGCTCTCGTGGAACGACCTCTGGTTCTCGCTCGACCCGGAAGGATGGGCAAACGTGATGTCCGGAAAGAACATCATCGGCGGCATCGTGGCCGACTGGAAGCGTGGCTTCAATTAGAAAAACATAAATGATTCAATCGGTAATACAATCAATTCATACAGCAATGGAAACAGAAAAGAAAATCATCGGCCGCTGCCCCTTGTGCGGCGGCAACGTGGTCAAGACCTGCAAAGGGTACCGCTGTGAGCATAACATCGGCGACAGCCCCTCTTGCGTACTGAACATCAACGCCATCATCGGCAACCGCAAGATGGCGGACGCGGAGGTGGCGGAACTTTTGGAGAAACGCCGCATCCTGCTGGACGGTTTCGCCTCCAAGGAGGGAAAGGCATTTCCAACCGTGCTGGAGCTGGCCGACGACGGCAACATCCTGATGCAGCCGGTC
>CASFUJ010000335.1 GCA_949297645.1 uncultured Desulfovibrionaceae bacterium | reverse complement strand
ATTTTATCGGTGCTTTTGGCCACGGCGGTTTCTTGCGAAGGGGAGGCTTCGGCCGGCGTGTCGTAGGGGTGAGAGAGGAGCAATTCCTCGACGGCAGTTTTCAATCGCTCGGGTTGTATGCCCAAGTAACGCAATGCCTCGACGGCCTTGCCGGTGCGGGCGTCGTCAGCTCCGGGGCAGCCGTGGCGTCCTCCCCGCTGACCGGTTTTCTGCGCTAGATTATTGCTCCACGGAAGAACGCTTCGTTTCGTCCGCCCGGGCATGACGGACGTACCGCAGGCCCGTTCCGACGGCGGAAGCCTTCCTGCGTGAACGCCACCGGCGCTACGGCCTCTCCGGGCCGTTCTGCCCGCCCTCCGGTGACGCGGACGGTCCCGTCACGACCGTTCCGTAAAAACCGTTCTGCCCGCGCAGGCAGCTTTGCGGCCGTCTGCTCCGGCAAGCGCTCCCCTTCCCGCATCCTGCAGGGAAGCGCCGGAGGCATACGCGAAAAAAATCTCTTCGCATTGCATCATAAAGGCATACTTATGGATACCCCTGTTCTGGCTGATACCTTCGCGCCGGGAGAGGCGCACTTCGACGAATGTCTGGCCGAATGGCCGAGGGAGCGCCGCACGGCTCTCGCTGCGCGCGCCACGGCACGCGACGTGCTGGCCGCGCTGGAAAAGGACGTACTGCGTCCCGAGGATTTCATGGCGCTGCTCTCGCCCGCCGCGGAGCCCTTCCTGGAGCAGATGGCCCGGCGTTCCCGGGAAATCACGCTCCGTTTCTTCGGACGCGCGGTCAACATCTTCTCCCCGCTCTACATCTCCGACATCTGCACGAATCACTGCCGCTACTGCGGCTTCAACGCCGACAATCATCAGAAACGCCGCCACCTGACGGTCGATGAAGCAGCGGCCGAAGCCTTCGCTCTGGCCGATGCGGGCATAAGCCATATTCTGCTGCTCACGGGAGACGCAAGGCACATCGCCTCCCCCGAATACATCGCCGAGGTGGCAAAACGCATCAAGCCGCGTTTTGCCTCCGTGGGCGTGGAAGTCTATTCGCTCACGCTGGAGGAATACCGCCTGCTCCTACAAAACGGCGTGGACAGCATGACCATGTTCCAGGAAACCTACAACCGCGAGCTCTACGAATGGCTGCATCCGGCCGGGCCCAAGCACGACTTTCTGTGGCGTCTCAACACGCCCGCCCGCGCTGCGAAGGCAGGCATGCACAGCGTAGGCATAGGCGCGCTCATCGGTCTTGACGAGTTCCTTCACGACGCCTTCTGCACAGGGCTGCACGCCTGGTGGCTGCAGAAACACTTCCCCGGAGTGGACATCGGTCTTTCCGTGCCGCGCATGTGTCCCCACGAAGGCAGCTTCGAGGTGAAGCACGGCGTGGGCGACCGACAGTTCGTGCAGTACATCACCGCCCTGCGCTGCTTTCTGCCGCGCTGCGGTATCACGGTCTCCAGCCGGGAAAGCGCCGACATGCGCAATCACATCGTGCCCATCGGCGTCACCCGCGTATCTGCCGGCGTGTCCACGGCCGTGGGCGGCCGCGTGGTGGAGGCGGAGAACTCCGGTCAGTTCGACATTTCCGACCACCGCTCCGTGCAGGAAATGACCCGCGACCTTGCCGCTCTCGGCTATCAGGCCGTGGCCAAGGACTGGGAAGGCTGCGATTTCTAGCCATGCTGGACGGCGTCCTTTCCTCCTTTACGCCCGGACAGCGGCAAAGACTTGCCGAGGCCCGTGTGGGCATTGCCGGAGCGGGCGGCCTCGGCTCCAACGTGGCCGTGATGCTCGCCCGTTCCGGCGTGGAACACCTGCTTGTCGTCGACGGCGACAGAGTGGAGCCCTCCAACCTCAACCGGCAGCATTACTTTCCCGTCCATGTGGGCCGTCCCAAAGTGGACGCTCTCGCCGAACAGCTTCTTGCCCTGAACGCGGACATGAAGGTGGACGCAAGAGCCCTGTGGCTGAAAAAGGAACATCTTCCCGCGCTGCTGGAAGAAGCGGAACTCTGGATTGAAGCGCTGGATGACGCCGC
Organism: uncultured Desulfovibrionaceae bacterium; assembly: GCA_949297645.1. Taxonomy (GTDB): domain Bacteria; phylum Desulfobacterota; class Desulfovibrionia; order Desulfovibrionales; family Desulfovibrionaceae; genus Mailhella. The sequence goes on along the minus strand of CASFUJ010000335.1, from coordinate 239 downwards.
AACCAAGGCGCTTTTCGCCTCGGCCGCCATGGCCGCAAAAAAGCCCGTCATCTGCGCTTCCGGCATGGGCGGCTTCGGCGGAAGCTCCATGAAGCGCCGCCGCATGGGCCTTCTCACCGTGGTGGGCGATATGAAAACCGACGTTTCCAGCCTCCCGCCTCTGGCCCCCCGCGTCATGCAGTGCGCCGCCATGCAGGCCGACGCCGCGCTGGAATGGCTGCTCACCGGAACCATTAAAG
>CASFUJ010000334.1 GCA_949297645.1 uncultured Desulfovibrionaceae bacterium | reverse complement strand
CCGACCCGCCCGCGCCCGTCCTCCCCTTCCCGGAAGCGGAAAAAAAGGGGTAGGTATGACGTGGCGGCGGCAACCTTTCCCATGCCCTGCTTTTCCTCTGCGCCCTTTCTCTGGTGATGCTCTTCCCCTTCCCGCGGGCAGGTTGCAGCATGCCCGCCCTTTCGTGGCGCGGCGTGTTCACGACCGTGTCCGCCGTCAGCCTTGCGGCGCTCATCGCCCCGCCGACCATGCATATTCACTCCAAAACACGGCCATCACCGTCTTGAAGCGCGGCGGCGGCGCTCATTCCCCACCGCTTCCGCAGAAAGTCCGGCTCTCGTTGGAATGTCAAGGTATTGCAGGGACACGGGAATCTCCCGCTGTTGTCATTCGCCCGGGCATCTGCCGAAGCTTTTCACCTTCCCCCGGCCCTCAGTCTCCATCCGATGACGAGCTTCCGTCCCGGAGGCCTTTTCCGGCCGTCGCTGCTCCCCTTTTCCTGTCAGAAAGGCGGTTCGCCATCCAGCCGAACCGCCTTTTTCTTTCCCCGGACAAAGACCGCGTCTATCGCCGCACGCTCACAAGGTAGAGCCGGCCCACGGCCACGGCAAGAAGCAGCGCATCCGCGCCCCAGGCAGCCATGACGGGAGGCAGAGAGCCCATCTGCCCCAGGGTTTCGCCGAACATGGTGAGAGCGTACATGATGAAGGTGCCCGCCATGCTGATGGCCACGGCGATATAGACGTTGGAGCTCAAAGACACGATGGCCGCACCGAGAAGCGCCATGACCACAAGGGACGCGGCATAGGAGATTTTGCCGTGCCACACCGTGCGCAGACCCTCCACGTTGGAGCCGGCCGCGCGAAGCTGCTCTATGGCGTCACCGAGCTGCCAGATGGGCAGCTGCTGGAGATTGTCGGATTCGGTACTGAAAAACAGTTCCGGGTCCTGATGCAGGGGCAGCTCCAGCCTCGTCAGCTCCTCGCGCTTATAGGTGTCGGGATAGAGACGCACGGCGTTTGCGGCCACCCAGCCCTTCTCGCTGCCCTTCACCCTCTCCGCGCGCACGATGACGTCCACGTCCGACGCGCCGTCGCGCAGATGGAAGGCCGAAAGTCCGGTTCCCTCGCCGTCGGGCTTCAGGCTGTCCAGCGAGACGGTCCAGCCGTTTTCCATGAACCACACGTCCTTGATGGTGCGCTGGCTCAAATCCCTCTTGCGCACTTCCTCCAGCCATATCTGCTGGGCGTATTTCTCGCCCTGCACGCCTACGAACTGGGAGCAGCAGAACTGCACGCCGCCCCAGAACACGCCGCACAGAACAAGGACGAACGCCACGGTGGAGAAGGATATGCCTCCGGCATGCAGCGCCGTGAGCTCCCGGCTGTGGTGCATGAGGCAGAGCGTCACCACCGTGGCCAGCAGAAACACGGCGGGCAGTATCTGCGCCAGAATGGAGGGCAGACGCACGCCGAAATACTGGAGAATGAGGCCTATGCCCGAACCGGCGTCGATGAAGATGTCCACCCTTTCCACGATGTCGGTCAGAAGATAGAGGCCCATGCCGAGGCCCATGATGAGCAGAAGAAGGCGGGCATGGCGCAGGAAGATGTAACGGAAAAGCAGGCTCATGCCGCATCCTCCTCCTTCTTCTTTTTATGCCCCTTTCGCGACTGCCAGTATTCGGTGAGGCGCGGCATGCGCTCCTGCGCGGCCAGCCGTATGCCGTACATGCCGAGCAGCAGGAACAGGGCGTTGGGCACCCACAGGCCTATGGACGGGTCGAGGTCGCCGCTCTCGCCGAGGCTTATGCCCAGCATGAGCAGACTGTAGTAGATGAGAAAGAGCAGCAGCGCCATGAGCACGCCGGTCTGCTGCTTGAGTCCCTCGAAGGACGTGGCGATGGGAATGACGAAGATGCACAGAATCACGCAGGCCAGCGGGAAGACGTGGCGCTTGTGACGCTCCACCACGATCTTGCGGGCCATGCGCGGGTCGGTTTTCTGCAGGGCCTTTTCGTTCTCGGTGTCGTACAGGCGCTGCCAGGTATATTCCTTGGGCTTGACCGGGCCCATGTCCACGCCCTTGAACAGAGAATCAAAACTCATGCGCACGGCGTATTCCTGAAAGCCCATGATGGAAAGAGCGTTGTCCTTTTCGGTGTAGCTGCGCCCGTTTCTGAGCATGAAGATGATTTCGCCGTTCTCGTAGTCGGCGTCGAGATTGCCTTCCGGGGCGAGTATGGTCATGGTGGTATCCGCGGCGCGGCGGTCTTCCACCATCACGCCCGCCAGGGTGCCGGAAACCG
>CASFUJ010000333.1 GCA_949297645.1 uncultured Desulfovibrionaceae bacterium | reverse complement strand
CCTCGCCTCCTCCGGCCTCCACTCCAACGGCTATTCCCTGGTGCGCAAAATCTATGAGGAAAGCGGCGTGAAGGCCGACGACATCGTCCCCGGCACCGACCGCACCTTTGCCGATGTGCTCCTCACGCCCACGGTCATCTATTCCGAGCAGGTGAAATCCATCATGCGTGACCTGCCCATCAAGGGCATGGTGCACATCACCGGAGGCGGCTTCTACGACAACATTCCCCGCGTGTTGTCCCCCTCCGTCTGCGCCAGCATAACGTTCTCCAGCTGGGAGCGCCCCGCCATTTTCAACTGGCTGAAGGAGCAGGGAAATCTCACCTGGCCGGAAATGCTTCAGATATTCAACTGCGGCATAGGCTACATCATGATTACCGACCGCGCCACGGCCGACGACATGCTCCCCCGCTTCAAATCCATGAAGACCGACGCCTGGGAAATCGGTACCATCGTCCGCCGCAAGGACCAGCAGGAACAGGTGGAGATATCCTTTGACTGAACTGCAAAAGCCCTGCCGCTATGTGGTGAGCGCCTGCCTTGCCGGGCAGTGCTGCCGGTATGACGGCCGCTCGAACCTTCGTCCGGCCATCGCCGCGCTTGTGGAAGCGGGACAGGCCGTACCGGTCTGCCCCGAAGTTCTCGGCGGTCTGCCCACGCCGCGCACGCCCAGTGAAAGAAAAGGCGATCAGGTGCTTGCCGCCACGGGAGAAGATGTCACGGAAGCCTTCGCCTCCGGCGCGGAAGCCGCGCTCTACATTGCCGAGGAATGCGGCTGCTCTGCCGCCATTCTCAAGGCGCGCTCGCCCTCCTGCGGCTGCGGCCGCATCTATGACGGCACCTTCACCCGCACCCTTGTGGAGGGCGACGGACTTTTCGCCGCGCTTCTGCGCAAAAAAGGCTTCCAGCTTTTCACGGAAGAAACCTTTTCTCCGGAACAGGCATGAAACGCGGCATACTTCTGGTGGCCTACGGCTGCGGCAACATCCGCGGAACAACGGCGCTGCGCGCCGTGCAGGCTGCCGCGGAAGCGCGCTTTTCCCTGCCCGTGCGCTGGGCCTTCACCTCGGAAACCATGCGTCTGCGCCTCGCCAGCTCCCGCACGAAATCCGATTCCGTGCTCAAGGCTCTCAAGCGCATGCGCTTTGAGCGCTACACCCATGTAGCCGTACAGCCGCTGCACCTCATTCCGGGCATGGAATACAGTGCCGTGGCCTCGGACTGCCGTGCCGTTGTGGAAGAAGGCAGACTCGCCGTCTGCCTCGGACACCCTCTGCTTTCCAGTCTCGACCCCGGCGACCCTTCCGTCACCAGAGCCGCCCGAACGCTTCTGCGGCACATCTCTCCTCTGCGCGCCCCCGACGAGCCGGTGGTGTGTATGGCCCACGGCAGCCGTCACGAATGCGATATTCTCTACAGACGCTGGGCCGAAGAGGTTCGCGCTCTTGATACGCACATTCATGTGGCCTGCATGGTCGGCTCCGGCCTGCCCGGCTCTTCCCGCTCCAGCGACGCTTCCCGCCTTCCCGTCACAGACGGCCTTGACTTGCTTCTTCCGAAACTTGCCGAAGAAGTCCCCGTCTCCCGCCGCGTGTGGCTTCTGCCGCTTCTCTCCATCGTCGGCCGCCATACGCTGGAAGATATGGCCGGGGCCGCCCCATCCTCGTGGAAAAGCCGCATCGAGGCTGCGGGCTACCTGTGTCAGGCCGAACTGCGGGGGCTCGCCGACGACCCGGCCTTCGTCGAACTCTGGCTGGACAGGCTGGAGACGGCGCTTGACGAACTCACGTCCCCCCCGCTTTCCGTTTCTGCGCAGAACGGCACATCGTACGATTTTTTTTCCGGCCCTTTTCCAACGTTCAAGGAGTCTGCCATGTCTGTTTCCGTCCTGAGCTCCGCCATGGAGCAGAATCTTTCCCAGGGGTCTCTGATTCGGCGCATGTTCGAAGCCGGTATCGAGCTGCGCAAGAAATACGGAGCCGACGCCGTATGCGACTTCAGCCTCGGCAATCCCGACCTCGCCCCGCCCGCCGAAGCGGCCCGCGCCATGAGGGCCCTCACCGCCCGCCTTTCGGAACCGGGCATTCTGGGCTACATGCCCAACGGCGGTTTTGCCTGGGCCCGCGAAAAACTGGCCGCATGGCTGAGCGTGCAGCAGCAGACGAAACTTGAAGCAAACAACGTCATGCTGGGCTGCGGCGCCGCCGGTGTCATGAACGCCTTTTTCCATACCGTTCTCGAGCCCGGCGACGAAGTGCTCACCGTGGCGCCCTTCTTCGGCGAATACCGCTTCTATGTAGGC
>CASFUJ010000332.1 GCA_949297645.1 uncultured Desulfovibrionaceae bacterium | reverse complement strand
ACTGTCCATGACACCGGGCGAGGGCATACCCGTACCGCCTGTGGTGGAACCCGTGCTGGTGCCGCCGCCGCTCCAGCCGTTGCCGCTGCCGCCGGCCGTACCCTGAAAGGCGATGCCCAGCTCCCGCTTGAAATCGGTGTCGATATCCACGATGGCAGCGTGTATTTCCACAAGCTCCACCGGCTTGTCGAGGTCTTTGATTACCTGGGCGTAATAGGGCATACGGTAGGCTGCATCACTGACGAGTACGGCGTTGACGCGCGGGTCGGCCATGATGCTGATGCTGCCCGTGGATACCGGCGTAGGGGAAGCCTGCGGCGCGGGGGAGCTTTCCTCTTTGCCGAGAGCCGCAAGACCTCTGCCGCCCAGTTTTTCCACCGTGGCTTTCTCCTGGGTGACGCGCGTGCCGGACACGGGAGAGCCCATGACCATGGCGCGCAGGATGGATGCGATGCCGGGCACCGTGACGGTCTTGTCCATGCTGCTTACCGTCATGTCTTCGGCCCAGGCGTGCTTAAGCGGAAAGACCCGCATGACTATCTGTTCCGTCTGCGAGGCTTCAAAGGCGGCCACGGCGTTTCTTATCTGTGAAAGGTATTCCGGCGGCCCCGAGATGGAAATGACATCGCCGGCAGCCCCCAGGGAAGGCGGAAGTTGCGGAGAGAAGACGGCTGATTTCTGCAGCGCCTCATAGAGCTGCTTTGCCGTTCCGGTACGCGGAGAGATGAAAATACGCTGACTTTCACCTGTGTGATAGAAATAGAGTGTGTTGCCGAGCGTGTACCAGTTCACATCAAAGGCGCTCTGCATACCGGCAAGAAAGGTGAGGGGGGCGACGTTCTGGAAGCGTCCGCTGACGGTACCCTTTACCTGAGGAGAAATGGATGCGGCGTATCCTTCGGCCCGCGCGAAGTTCATGAGTACGGTACCCAGCTCCTGACTGTCGGCATAGTAGGAGAAGGGCTGGCGGAATGAGGCTGCCACAGCGCTGCCTGCCATGAGCACAAACAGGCAAAGGCAGGCCAGAACGACCTGCCGGAAACATGAGGCGGTGAAGGAGAAGTCAGGAAGAAAGGTTTTCCGCATACGCTGTCCTTGAACTATCAGCCGGGGAACCAGTTGCCGAAGGGGAGGCTGAACGGAGAGACATTTCTGGGGGTGGAGGCCCCGGAGCCGGATATCTGTTTCTTCCACCAGGCAAGATCGTTGAGAAAATCCCGGACTTCCGGGATGAGAAAGTTCTCGGAAACCTCGGCAAGAGAAAAGGCACGATAGAGTTCCAGTCCATGTTCTCCCATGCTGAACACGGAGCGACGCTTTTTCAGGCATCCGGCGGCAAGAGCGGCGAGGCGTCTGAGCTCCTCGTCGCTTTCAGGCGTTCCGCCGAGGGATGAAAACAGTATTCCTGTTCTGTTTTCCGGGGAAAACAGGGAAAAATCAAGCCCTCCTTCCAGCGAGAAGTGGAAGATTCCTTCCTCGTCCGGGGTGGCGGAAGTCCAGCCCGCAACGCGGGTAAGGATGTCGGCTGTCTGCTGAAGAGGAAATGCCATGACGTTCTCCTGAATTTTTCTCACTCTAGTGACTTTTGCCGTGTACTGTCAAATACAGTGTTTCACTGGAGGAAGCGGCTTTTCTGCAGTTCACGCACGGCCGGGCCACGGCGGGAGGACAATCTCCCGCCGCAGTCTCAGCCCAGAATTTTCGTTCTGGTCTGATTGAGGTTCTGCTGTATGGTATCCTGAGTGGAGAGCGCCTTCTGGATAAGGGCCTTCAGGGCTTCGTCCAGACTTTCCAGCTGCTGCTGCTGGGCGCGGATGCGTTCCACGTCCGCTTCGGATTCCTTGAGCTTTGCGTCGTACATGGTGGCCACGCATTCACCGATGCTGCCGAGTATGCTGTTTGCGCCGGTCATCATGGAATTGACGGCCTGCACTTTGGTGGTGAGTATGGTGTCGGCCCGCTGTCTGGCCGATGCGGCGGCGCTCTCCGCTTTTTCGACAGCCGCCTCATGCAGCATGGCGGCCACGGTGTCCTTTTTATCCGCCGTGGCGGAAGTGACCGGCTTGTCCGGGGCAACGGTGCTGGCCGTCTTGGCCGTCGTGCTGGTACTGCTGGGGGTATCCGGCGTGGCGGAGGTGACCGGCTTGTCCGGGGCAACGGTGCTGGCCGTCTTGGTCATCGTGCTGGTACTGCTGGGGGTATCCGGCGTGGCGGAGGTGACCGGCTTGTCCTGAACAACAGTACTGGCCGTCTTGGTCATCGTGCTGGTACTGCTGGGGGTATCCGGCGTGGCGGAGGTGACCGGCTT
>CASFUJ010000331.1 GCA_949297645.1 uncultured Desulfovibrionaceae bacterium | reverse complement strand
CGATGGCACACAAAAAGTTATGACAATAAAAGAAGCTCTCCTTTTCCATTGCCTCGTTCACAGGAATATGTCATGGCCCGCCACGGCATATTTCGGGGCGCATGCTCCGCACTGAAGAAGCCTTTGGCGCAATAGCGTTGCGTCGGGGATGCGCTGAGCGGGGAAAGGGCAGAGGGGACGAGAAAGAAGCGGCGGGAAAGAATTTCGTCCGGTCAGCGCGTTGCTTTCCGACCGGAGAAAACAGGTATCCTGCGGGTGCGCGGCGCGAAGCGGAAGGCGCGGCTTTCCGGCGTGCGGGGAGCCCCAGTCCTGAGCATGGAAAAACGCAATGCAGGAAAGCGATTTTTGGGGGCAGACCGGGAGGCTTGCCTTCCCTTCAAAATACCAAACAGCGTCCTCCCTTTCCTTTTTCCTGCATGGGGAGGAACTCCTTGCCTTCCTCTCGAACTATTAAACGTTTTCGGAAGGAGGATGGGGGGCGGGGGAAGGAGGAAAGCCCTTTTCAAAAGGGTTTCCTCCTTCCTCCCGTTCTTCTTTCTTTTCCTTAGAAAAAAAACCTCCGGCTTTCGGGCCGGAGGCTTTTAGATCAATGGTTCTGTTTACGCAGGTAGGCGGGGCTGTCGTCTTCCTCTATGGTGAAGTCTTCAGCCGGCTCCTGATACTGTTTCGCCCGTTCCTGGAAGCGCAGGTAGGCGGGAGTGTCGGTATCGTCCTGAGAATAGTCGCTGGGCAGTCTGTGCCGGGACAGAATGACTGTTGGGTCACGGAAATTGTGGTGGCGGATATGGCCCTGCACCACGGGAGGCACATTGGATTCGCGGCCGTCGTTCATGGTGACAACGGTACCCTTGCTCTTGGCGGGCTTTTCCGCTTCGGGCTCGATACCCGTGGCGATGACGGTGATGCGGATTTCCTCGCTGCAGCTTTCGTCGAGGGACATGGCCACCACGATTTCCGGGTCTTCGCCGTTGGCGCCGCGCGCGGCTTCCTCAATGTAGGAGGCGGCGGTGCTGAATTCGTCCATGCCGAGGTCTTCGTTGGCGGTGATGTTCACCAGCATGGCCTTGCAGCCCGTGATGGAAAGGTCTTCCAGCAGGGGGCTCGTGATGGCGCGCTTGGCGGCGTCGAGAGCGCGGTTGTCGCCCGAGGCGCGGCCTTCGCCCATGAGGGCCATGCCCTGACGGCTCATGACGGTGCGCACGTCGGCGAAGTCGGCGTTGATGAGGCCGGGCTTGGTGATGAGGTCGGTCACGCCGCGCACGGCGTCGTAGAGCACGTCGTCGGCCTTCTTGAGCATTTCCGTGACCTTGGCGTTCTTGGGCGCGATGGCGAGAAGGCGGTCGTTGGGAATGATGACGAGGCTGTCCACATGCTGCTTGAGCTCTTCAATGCCCTTGAGGGCCGCCTTCATGCGCTTTTCGCCTTCGAAGCGGAAAGGCTTGGTGACCACGCCCACGGTGAGCACGCCCTTTTCCTTGGCCACCTTGGCGATGACGGGGGCCGCGCCGGTGCCGGTGCCGCCGCCCATGCCCGCGGTGACGAAGACCATGTCGGCCCCGTCGATGGCGCGGCGGATGTCCTCCACGCTTTCTTCGGCGGCCGCCTGGCCCACTTCGGGCTTCGCGCCTGCTCCAAGGCCGCGCGTAAGCTCCTTGCCGAGCTGAATGTGCTCCTCGGCAAGGGAGCGGGAAAGGGCCTGCATATCGGTATTGGCGCAGATGAAGGACACGCCTTCAAGGCGGGAATTAATCATGTTCTGCACGGCGTTGCCGCCGCCGCCGCCCACGCCTATCACCTTGATTTTTGCGGCCTGTTCTGTATCGGGAACCATATCTTCCATAGAGCATGTCTCCGGGTGTTCGACAAATTAACGAATGTCTCCGAACCAGCGCTTCATACGTTCCCACACCCCGTGGAACAGGCTGGATTCGGCGGCGGAAGAGGGCGCATTGGCAAAACGGACGGGAGCTTCTTCGCTTTCCTTTTCCGCCCCATAGAAAAGCAGACCCACGGCCGTGGCGAATTTGGGATTGTTGATGACGTCCTTCAGGCCGCCGACATTGCGGGGATAGCCCAGTCTTGTGGGCAGCTGGAAGATTTCCTCCGCCAGCTCCGCGCAGCCGGGAATGAGAGCCGCGCCGCCCGTGAGAACGACGCCCGCGCCGAGCTGGCGCTTGAGCCCGGAATGTTCCAGCTCCTGATACACAAGCGCAAGGATTTCTTCCATGCGGGGTTCACATATTTCGGCAAGGACGCGGCGCTCCACGGTTCGGGAGGGGCGTCCGCCCACGCCCGGAACCTCGATGGTCTCGTCG
>CASFUJ010000330.1 GCA_949297645.1 uncultured Desulfovibrionaceae bacterium | reverse complement strand
CCGCCCGGCCGAAAGTGAGCGGAAAAACCGCGTTTTTTCCGCGAAACGACAGGCCGTATGGTTTGAAAGGCAAAGCATTTCAAACGGAAAATGCTCTAAAAGACACAAGCGGGCCGTACGGCCGCTTCTCTCTTCAAGCCGTTTCTTCCGGCGCAGGACACCGCGCCGCCCTTCCGCAGCGCCCTTCACCGCAGGCTCTCTGCTGAAAAACGCCGCCGGTCCTTCCGGGAAGGAAGAACGTCGCCGAAGCGCGCCTTCCGGAAGAACACGTCACTGCCGGGAGGCGTTTTCCAGCCTTTCCGCACATCCCTGAACGGCCATACGGATACCGTTGCCGAAGTAGAAGTTGCCGTTTACCAGCGCATGAGAGAGCAGAAGGCGTTCAAAGTCCTGCAGAAGGTCCATATCCGGGACACGAAATTCCGTCCAGAAACGCGAAAGGGGTATCTCCTCCGCGCTCTGGGCAAGGCCGGGCATGGCGTAGATGGCACGCCCTACGCAATAGACCGCTCTGCCCTGTTCCAGCGCCTGCATGCCCATGGTACTGTTCAAAAGCACCACGGCACGGCTCTGGCGTATCATCTCCAGCCCGTTGCCGCTTTCCACAAAAAGCACGCGCTCCGCTATACCGCAGGCCTCGCTGAAGTTGCGGATGAAGCGGTCGTAACGGATGAGGCCGCTGTCCAGCGGATGGTTGCGGATAACAAGATGCGCCTCCGCGGGCGCATGCTGAGCAAAGGAGGTCATAACCCAGGCGACAGCTTCCTTCATGCCGCTGAAAGGCGAATATCGCCGCACCTGCGAATCGGAATCAAGCTGCAGAGGAAAAAGAAAATACGGGGCCTCATCCAGTCTTTTCAGCGCCTCTTCCGAAGCCCTCATACGGCTCGCCCGGGAAAACACATGCGGTATCCAGCCGCTGAAAAGCTCGCGCAGATGGCCGTAGGGGCGATGGGTGCGGTAAAAGGGAAACACAGGAATGGAAAGCAGCGAGGCTCCGGCATAGAGCACGGCTTCAAGCTGACGGCGGTCTATGGGATTGAGGGACGGTACGGGACGCCCCGGTTTCGGGCAGAGCTTCGCCTGCGCGCGCACGTCTTCCGGCGTGTGCGGCAATGTGGAGTTGCCGTTCACCCCCCCCTGCTCCATGGTTATCCAGTGCGGCCGCAGGTACCCTTCGTCAAAGGCCCATACGCGTATGCCGTGCAGCCTTGCAATATGCACGGCCTCGCGGTGATGGGGACGCCAGTCGCCGAAGACCAGAAGGTCGGTCACGTTCCGGCGTTCCATGAGACGGTACACCCACAGGCTCCAGTCCGACGTACGACCGTGATAGGTCAGCGCGCCGAAAGGCCAGTCGAGAACATCGCCGCCGCAGAGGTTCACACGGGTCACGGTATGTCCGCGCCGACGCAGCTCCTGCCCCAGAAGACGGAAGAACGGACCATGCGGTCCCTGAAGGAAAAGATAACTTGCCATCAGAACACCTTCCTCGCCAGCGCGCGAAGGGCGGCAAACATACGCACCATGTACTTGCCGCGCATCTGACCGCCGCTCTGCAGCAGACGACGACACACGTCTTCCGCCGTACAGAACTCCGCCGTCTGCCAGTCATAGTAGCTCGGGTACAGAAGCAGCACGCCCGCCGTGAGTTCGTCCAGCGTCAGGCGCGCCGTGCGCCGGGACAGGAAGGAGCGCTCCACGGCATAGTCTTCCGTAAGCCCCCATCCCGCATAGAAGGGACCTCCGTACGCACAGACCTTTACCCCGCGCAGAAGCGCCTCGAAGCCCGTCAGGGATGTAAGGGTGTGTACCTCGTCCACTACGCTAAGCAGCACATCCATCCGTACGTCGCGCACGATTTCGTCCGCCACGCGCAAAGCCTCGGCGTCGTCTATTTTTCCTTTGCGGTTTCTGACTTCCACATCCGGGTGCGGCTTGTAGATGATAAAGGCGTCGGGGTTGCGACGGCGCACCTCGCAAAGCAGCGCAAGATTGCCCGCCAGACCGCAGCCGCCGCGGCGTACCGAGGCGTCGTCCTCCACCTGACCGGGCACCAGCAGGACCCGCCGGTCCGCCGGCCAGCGCGTACGGGAAAGGGAACTCTGCCCCACGTTGTACTTGGTCAGTCCCTTTTCCACGATGAACGTACGAAGCGCCCGGGCACGCCGACAGAGCGCGTCGTGGTCTTCCCGCTCCGGCAGCCCCTGCAGCAGCACCTCAAGGTCGCTCGGCTGCGTGGGGTCGTAATAGATACCGCGCCTGTCCAGCACCAGCGAATACGGCCACTGAAAATTCGAACCCAGTCCCACGGAACGGATGAAGCCGTC
>CASFUJ010000329.1 GCA_949297645.1 uncultured Desulfovibrionaceae bacterium | reverse complement strand
CGAAGTCACCATCTTCCCCAAGACCTACGCCGCCATCAAGGAAGCCCTGCATGCGGAACGCCCGCTCATAGAGCTTGCGGGCACCGTGGACGCCAGAGATGACGACGACTATGACGACGAGGACGAAGAAGAAAACAGCGTCAAGGAAATCAAGCTGTTGTGCGATTCGGCAAGACCGTTGCTGGAAGCGTGCATGAACAGCGACCACCCCGTCCTGTTCCCCTATCCCGTGACCTGCCTCGGCGATGCCGACGTTCAGGAATTCAAGGCCATTCTGGAAAAGCACAAGGGCTCCTCCGCCGTACAGATACAGTTTGAGCTGAACAACCGCAACTGCATCATGGAGCTCGGTCCCCGATGGAGGGTGCAGGCCAGCCCGCAGCTCAACAAGGACATGGATGCCTGGGCAAAGGCCAGAAGCTCCCTTCGCCGGTAACACCGGCGAAAGCAGCGGTCCTTTCTGCCTTCAGGCGTACCTTTCCCGTGCGTCCGAAGACACACCGCTCCCCCACGGGCGCGGAGCGTCCGCCTCAACAGGGGTATCCGCTGCGTTTTGTCCTGGCCGGGTTGACATGTACGGAGTATCCGCCCCCCCTGTGCGGCTGCGGCTTGACCTTGAGACGGTACCGCGCCATGCTGGGCCGGTCTCTTCCGCGTGCGGATACCGCCCTTGACGTCCGCTGTTCTCACAGGCCCGCGGATACGGTGCTTTTACAGAAAGTATCACGGAAAGGGACGCGCCGCGTACGCCCATATCTGCAACCCGGCGGAGCTCTTTATTTGACGACGCCCCGCGCCCGCGTGCGCCCAACGCCTTCCGTTGAGCCGGAAACGGTGCTTCCTCTTCCGTCAGAGGACGGCGCCGGGACCGGCACGGTATCGTCCGGACGCGGCGCCGGCGACACGCGCCAGCACGCGTTGCGCAAACGACGATCTGAGAGGAGCGTGCCCGCCGGGGGGGGGGCGCAACGGATGGCCGCCTTTCAGCATGCCCGTGCGCGGCAGGAGATTCAGTTCCGTCAGCCGCACGGATCAGAGCTTCGAGGCTGCAACGATACGGGAGACGGCCTCAAAACATTCCGCGTCGCCGCCGCAAACGCACGGCACGCGCCGACTCAAGGAGAACACATGCGCAAGCCCATATGGAGACTCACCATCCGCGGCGATTTTGCCGCCGCCCACGCCCTGCGTCACTATCAGGGCAAATGCGAAACCCTGCACGGACACAACTATCTGGTGGAAATGGTGGTGGAAGGGGAAACGCTCACCCCGGACACCGAGCTTGTGGCGGATTTTTCCGCACTGAAAAAGGAACTCAGGGCAGAACTTGCCGCCATCGACCACCTGTATCTCAACGAGCTGCCCCCCTTTGACGTCATCAATCCCTCATCGGAGAATCTGGCCCGCTATCTGTACGGAAGGATGAAGGAGCGCCTCGCGCACATGCCGGTGCGCATGTACAGCATGACGGTGGGAGAAACGCCGCTCCAGTCCGCGACGTATCAGGAAATCGACGAATGAGTCTTTTCCCGGCCCTGCGCGCTGCCGGAGCTCTGGCAGGATGCGTTCTGCCCGTGATGGAGACGTGCGCCCTCCGCGTCCGCGCACGCCTCATACTGGACGCCGGTCCGGTTTTTCTGCCTGACTGCGGAAAGGTTCTGCCCATACAGACAACGGAGAGATCTCTGCCTCCGGGGACCGGCAGAGAAGACGTTCTGGCCGTAAGCTGCTTCGGCATGAGTCTTCTTGCCGGAGAGGCGAGACGAAACCTCTTCCTCTCGCTCCGGGAGCGGGCCGGGCATACGCTCTTTCTTGACTTCAAGACTCCGGAGCGCAATCTGGAGTGGCCGGCCGCCCTGATTTTCACGCCTCTGCGGCACGCGCTCTCCTGCGGCGAGCTTGAACGGCTCGGAGGCATGGAGGGACTGCTCTACGGGGAAAAAGCCCACCTGACCGTGCTTTCCCGCCACACGCTGAAAGCCGGGGCCCTCTGCGCCATACTGGTGCAAAACAGAACGTGAAGACGCCTGCGAAAAACGCCGTGCCTCGCCGGGCCGAGGTCGGCATACCCACAGCCGTTTCTCTGTCATCTGAGCGGGATTTCTGCGTTTTACAAAAAACGCCTCCGGGGACGGGCCCCGCTTCCGTAAAAACCTGCGGACTTTTCAGCCCCCGGCAATGGTATCAGCGCCGTCCCCGTCAGGGACGTCCCGAAACAGAAAAAAGCCGCCTTCCGAGATTCTCCACGACGCAAGACAGCGTGACGGCCCGACCCTCCCGGACATACCGGTACAAAAGCGCCGGAACCGCAGATGCTGGACAAGGACGAAAA
>CASFUJ010000328.1 GCA_949297645.1 uncultured Desulfovibrionaceae bacterium | reverse complement strand
CACGGAATACGACGTGCCCACCGCCGTGAGCACCGTCACGGGCTTCATCTCCATGGACGATTCCGCCCTCGCAAAGCTGCTCGACAGCCTCGGCCTCGCCATGGACCTCGACGACCTCAGATTTCTTCAGGCCCATTTCCGCGACGAGGAAAAGCGCGACCCCACCATCACGGAAGTGCGCGTGGTCGATACCTACTGGTCCGACCACTGCCGCCACACCACCTTCTCCACGCACATCGACTCGGTGGAGATTCTGGACGAAAAGACTCTCGCCGCCTACAGGCGCTACCTTGCCGCGCGCATCGAAGTTTACGGCGAGGAAAAGGCGGCCGTGCGTCCGCAGACGCTCATGGACATGGCCACCATCGCGGCCAGGACGCTGAAAAAGCGCGGCCTGCTTGCCGACATGGACGCGAGCGAGGAAATCAACGCCTGCTCCATCCACGTCGCCGCCACCGTGGACGGCGAAAAAGAGGACTGGCTGCTCATGTTCAAGAACGAAACGCACAACCATCCCACGGAAATCGAGCCCTTCGGCGGGGCGGCCACCTGCATAGGCGGCTGCATCCGCGACCCGCTCTCCGGCCGCGCCTACGTCTATCAGGCCATGCGCGTCACCGGCTGCGGCGACCCGCGCACGCCCGTTGCCGAAACGCTGCCCGGCAAGCTCCCCCAGCGCAAGCTGGCCCAGACCGCCGCGGCGGGCTACTCCTCCTACGGCAACCAGATAGGTCTTGCCACGGGCATGGTGTCGGAAATCTATCATCAGGGCTATGTGGCCAAGCATCTGGAAGTGGGCGCGGTGGTGGCCGCGGCTCCCGCCGCCAACGTGGTGCGCGCGCGTCCCGCCCCCGGAGACGTGGTCATCCTTCTCGGCGGCCGTACCGGACGCGACGGCATAGGCGGGGCCACCGGCTCCTCCAAGAGCCACAACAGAAAGTCCCTCGTCACCATGGCCTCGGAAGTGCAGAAGGGCAACGCGCCGGAAGAACGCAAGATTCAGCGCCTGTTCCGCAACGGCGAGGTCACGCGGCTCATCAAGCGCTGCAACGACTTCGGCGCGGGCGGCGTGTCCGTGGCCATAGGCGAACTCGCCCCCGGCCTTTCCATCAGCCTCGACGCCGTGCGCAAGAAGTACGAGGGCCTCGACGGCACGGAACTCGCCATTTCCGAATCCCAGGAGCGCATGGCCTGCGTGGTGGCCGAAAAGGACGCCGCCGCCTTCATCGCCGCTGCGGAAAGGGAAAATCTGGAAGCCTATCAGGTGGCGGTCGTCACGGAAGAACCCCGCATGGTCATGCGCTGGCAGGGCAGCACCATCGTGAACCTCTCCCGCGCCTTCCTCGACACCAACGGCGCTTCCAAGCACACCCGCGTCGCCGTGAACGCGAAAGACCGCTCCGCCATGGACGCCCCGACCGCGAAGAACCTGCGCGACATGGCAAAAAGCCTCAAATGCGCCTCGCGCCGCGGCCTTGCCGAACGTTTCGACGCCACCATCGGCGCAGGCTCCGTGCTCATGCCCTTCGGCGGAGAGCGCCAGCGCACGCCCTCGCAGGTCATGGCCGCGCTGCTGCCCGTGCTGCCCGGTCAGGAAACGAAGGACTGCTCCGTCATGGCCTGGGGCTTCGACGCCGACATGATGAGCATCGACCCCTACGAGGGCGCGTACCGCTCCGTGGTCACCTCCGTGGCCCGACTCGCGGCCGCAGGCTGCGACTGGCGCCGCGCCTACCTCTCTCTTCAGGAATACTTTGAAAAGCTGCGCGATGAGCCTGAACGCTGGGGCAAGCCCTTCTCCGCCCTTCTCGGCGCGCTGGACGCCCAGCTCGACCTCGGCGTGGCCGCCATCGGCGGCAAGGATTCCATGTCCGGCTCCTTCCTCGACATGGACGTGCCGCCCACCCTCATCTCCTTTGCCGTGGCTCCCGCCGGGGCGGACGACATTCTCTCCTCCGAATTCAAGGCCGCAGGTCACACGGTCTGCCTGCTTGCGCCGGAGACGAAGGACGCCGCCGCCCTCAGAGCCTGCTGGGACGCCTTTGCCGCGCTGCACGCACAAGGGAAGGTGAAGGCCGCCTGGGCCGTGGAAAACAGCGTGGCCGAAGCGGTCATGAACATGAGCTTCGGCAACAACGTGGGCTTCGCCTCTTCTGCCGACATCAACTGGCATGCCCCCATGCCCGGCGCCATCGTGGCCGAACTTGAGGACGGTTGCGAAGCGGGCCTTCTGCTCGGCCGCACCACGGCGGAGCCCGTCGTTACCCTCGGCGACGACAGCGCTCCCGTCGAAGAGCTTCTCGCCCTGAACGAGGCCGTTCTCGAGGATATCTATCC
>CASFUJ010000327.1 GCA_949297645.1 uncultured Desulfovibrionaceae bacterium | reverse complement strand
CCCGGGGCGCAAACCGTGGGAACAGAAGGTGGACATCGCCCTGCCCTGCGCCACTCAGAACGAACTGGACGGCGCGGACGCGCGGAAGCTCGTGGAAAACGGCACACTCTGCATAGCCGAAGTCTCAAACATGGGCTGCACGGCCGAAGCCACGGACTACTTTATCGAAAACAAGTGCCTCTTTGCCCCGGGCAAGGCAGTGAATGCCGGCGGAGTCGCTACCTCGGGACTGGAAATGTCGCAGAACGCCATGCACCTCTCCTGGAGCTCCGAAGAAGTGGACCAGCGGTTGCACCAGATCATGGGCAACATCCACAAACAATGCGTGGCCCACGGCCGCGAAGGCGACTACGTAAACTACGTGAAGGGCGCCAACATTGCCGGATTCATGAAGGTGGCACGCGCCATGCTGGCCGAAGGCGTCATATAATCTCTTTCATTTGAAAATGGAGAGTGGAGCATCAGGTGCGAACCCCGTGCTCCGCGTTTAGGATATCTTTCATAAGAACTATTCAATTAGTGGAGCACCGGATGTGAATCCCGTGCTCCAAATTTTTTATATCCTCTTGCAAAAAGAGCCCGCCCCGCCCGTACCTTCGGGAAAAAGTGCTGCACCTTTTTCCCGGAAGCGCTGCATCTTTTTCCGAAAACCGCCGCATGAAACCAGAAAAAGCCCTGCCGCTTTTCGCAAAGGGGCAGGGCCAAACTATAGATAAATTGAAAAAGAAAATTTCTTCAGAGCTTGTATCGGGCCGAGATGTCCAGCATCCGCCGGATGCAGCGCACGGCCTTCTGGCTGACTTCCGGGTCCACTTGTATCTCGGGGCTCTCGTCTTTCAGGCAACGGTAGAGCTTCTCCATCGTATTGAGCCGCATGAAATTGCACTCGCTGCAGCCCGCCGCCGCGTCTTCCACCGGGGCAGGGATGAAAACCTGCGCCGGACACTGCTTGCGCATCTCGTGGAGGATTCCGTTTTCCGTAGCCACAATGAATTCCCGCTGCCCGGGATGGGCCACGGCGTACTTCAGCAACGCCGCCGTACTGCCTACGACATCGGCCACGTCCACCACCGCGCTCTTGCATTCCGGATGCGCCAGGACGACGGCGCCGGGGTGTTCGGCCTTCATCTGCCGTATCTTCTCGGCAGAAAACTGCTCGTGTACGTGGCAAGCCCCGTCCCAAAGCAGCATTTCCCGCCCCGTCACGGCGCTGATGTAGCTCCCCAGGTTGCGGTCCGGGCCGAAGATTATCTTTTCCTCCGGCGGCAGTGTCTCGATGATCTTGCGGGCGTTGGTGGAAGTCACCACGATGTCCGTGCAGGCTTTTACGGCGGCCGACGTGTTGACATACGAGACGACCGTATAGCCGGGGTGCGCCGCCACGAAACGGGCGAAGTCGTCGGGGAGACAGGCGACGCAAGCGTAACTGATCCCGCCTGCCGCCGTCCCCAGTCGCGCATAACGCCGCCCAGCTCGGGGACAATGTCCGACGGCGATTCAATGCCGCGCAGATGTTGCGACTGGGTAAGCTCACGCCCGAGAGCCCGCAGAAAGTAGGACAGGCAAAGTTCACTGCCGGCAAAAAGCTGCTCCCCGCGCGGGCGTCCCGCCACCAGCAGCGACAGGCTCACGGGCGGGCTGCCCTCTTGCCTCGCAGCCTTGGCCTGCCGCGCCGCCCAGCGGCTCTGGGCACGATCCACAAGACATTTGAGCTGGCCGGGCAGGGCATAAAAATAGATGGGCGCGGCCAGCAGGAGCAGGGGCGCCGCCTCCAGCGCACGCAGGATACGTTCGGCATCGTCATCGTCCGCGAGTACGCAGCGATGCGGCGGCCGCAGGCAACCGCCGCAATGCGTACAGGGAAGGACACGGTATTCACGCAGCGGCAGGCGTTTCAGTTCCAGCCCCCGCTCCGCGGCCCCGTCCATGAAAAGCCGGGCAAGGGTATCGCTGCTGCCGTTGCGCCGGGGACTGCCCAGCAGGACAAGTCCGTGCGGCATCAGCAGAGGTCTCCGCAGAAGGCGTTCTGGCGGCGTTCGTCGCCGATGGTCGTCGCGGGGCCGTGTCCAGGGTAGGCATCTGTGGATTCGGGCAGGGCAAAGAGCTGTTCACGGATGGAGCGCAGCAGCAGGGCCTGATCGCCGCCGGGAAAATCCGTGCGGCCGATGGAACGGAAAAACAGGGCATCCCCGGTAAAGACGGCGTTTTCCGCGGGATAGTAGAGCGAAATGCCGCCGGGCGTGTGGCCGGGCGTATCCAGCACCGTAAAGACAAGATCGCCGAAGCGGCGTTCCCCGGCCGGAAGGTCCTCCGTGGTATAGGGCGGTACAGGCGGGAATCCCCAG
>CASFUJ010000326.1 GCA_949297645.1 uncultured Desulfovibrionaceae bacterium | reverse complement strand
CCAGAATCCAGGCCAGATACCTTGTGTTGTTCACATGGCCGTTGATGTCCAGATCGTCCCTGCGCACGCGCAGCGGACAGCGCTTCGCCATGTCCGTCTTCAGGCGCGGAATGACCCGGCATGCGAAAGGCTCGCACGGGCGCGGAGCACGGGGATATTTCGGTATCAGCGCTTCAGGCAGCTGAGCCATGGCGCGTCCGGCGATATCCATGACCGACCATGCGCTTCCCCCCACGGCAATGATCTTTTCCGCGCCGTCGTAAACTTCGTAGCCGCGGTGGCCGAAGCGGTCCAGCGTGGAGGGCCATGTGTGTATGCGCAGCTTTTCCCCTGCCCGGGGAAGACGGGCGATGCGCAGTACCAGCCGGGTAAGCACCCAGGTCAGTCCGTAGGGCAGAAGGTCGTGTTCGCCGAATCCCAGTCTGTCGGCATTTATGCCTGCCGCCTCCTGAAGCCAGTTGGCAAGGGAGGAAAGCGTCGCCACACCGTTCTCGCCTATTTCGCCGTAACGGACGGAAAGATGCAGTTCCGATGCCTCATCCGTCCTGTCAGAATATTCGGACATAGTATTGCCTCATGATGTTCCTGTCCGCCGCCGGAGCATCCGGTCTGCGGAGAAGGTTGCCGCGCAGGAGGGCCTGCCATGTTTCAGTAGTTCTTTTTCCACTCCAGACCCACTTCCGTCTTGCTGGACGAAGCTTTGGCCTGGGCTTCCAGACCGGGGTGGAGTTCGATTTCCACCACGGCCTCGGTTTCGTTCTCGCGACCGAGGCCCTGCTGGACGCCCACATACACGTTGTCGCGCACATAGGTGCCCATTTCCAGCGAGGTTCTGGAGGTTGCCTCATCGCCTTCATCCCTGTTTTCGGAGTTGAGTCTGAGCACGTCCACGCCGAGAACTCTGCGTCCGAGGTCCATGACGCCCCCTCCGCCGAAACCGGCCAGTTCCGCGGCCCCGGCGGCAAGCTGAAGCGCCTGCACATGGCTGAGCGAGCCTGCCGACTGATTGAACATCACCTGGGAAAGAATTTCGTCCTGCGGCATTTCCGGTTCGCTGGAAAGCGTGATTTCCGGCTTTGTGGCCGAACCGCCGACGGTGATGTCCGCAGTGATGGAGGAAGCGACGTATTCCATGACGATGTTCAGCAGAGGACTCACGGGCCAGCCGCCGTCGAAGGTGATGTCGCCTTCGGCGAGCTTGAAGCGCTTGCCGAGAATGTCGAGCGTGCCGCGCACGGCTTCCACACGGCCCGTAATGGCCGGTCTTGCAAGTTGACCGCGCAGGCGCATGTCGCCCTTCCATTCGCAGTCCAGTCCGTAACCGCGGATGAAGAACTGGTTGGGAATGCGTATGCGCGCATTAATCGTACCCTGAAGAGGAGCAGCTTTCTGTGCCTGCACGTTTTTTCCCGGCTCTTCGATGGGCAGTGTGACGATGTCTCCGCCGGGGAGACTGGTGAGCTGTACCTGTCCCCTGTCCACGGTGATGTCCGCCCGCACGGCAGGGGCACCGACGGTGCCGCTTACGCCTGCCGAGCCCGAGAGCATGATCTGTACGTCCTGCCGGTGCAGGGGGGAGAGCGCATGAATCCTGCCGTCCACGGAGAGTTCCAATCCTGCCGGTTTGAACCAGCCGGAGAGCGCGAGCGTGCCCCTGCGGCCGTCGGTGGCCGACAGCCGCATGTCCAGTCTTCCGCCGGAGGGACCGGTCAGTTTCAGTTTTTCCGCATCGGCGCGCAGTCGTATGGAGCGGAGTTCCACACCCTGAACGATGTCGGCGAAACTGCCGTCATCCAGCGCGGCATGAAGCGTCAGCTCCGGCGCGGCAAGGCTGCCCGCAAGGCTGCCGTCCACGTTCATCCGTCCGGCAAGGCGCTGCCCGTCGAGAGGCACTATCTGCCAGAGCCTGCCGACTTCGCCGGAAAGGGCGATGTCGCCATAAAGCGGTCCCCGCGCGTCCGGCAGGGAAACGCCGGAGGCGGGAGTGGTGAAAGGCAGAGAAAGCTTCACCAGCAGCCTGTCCAGTCCGAGAGCCTTCCGGCTTTCTTCCGTCAGGGAAAGGGAAAGACCGAGCGCGCGTCTTTTGCCCGCTGCTGCAAGCGTGCCTTCGACATCGCCGGAAACGGGCGGCAGGGGGGAGCCGGACAGAAGGATATCATTAAAGTTTAACTTGAAGTTTCCTGAAGGACGGCCTGCCGTTCCGGAAAGCTGTGCATGGAATGCCGCGTTTCCGCCGGGAAGGACCGGAAGGAGCGAACGCCATGCGTCAAGACTCACGTCCTGCAGCGAGGCTTTGAGATTGACGCGTTCCTTTGAGCAGGAACCGGAAAGCTCCGCCGTACCGGAAGGCAGCAGCT
>CASFUJ010000325.1 GCA_949297645.1 uncultured Desulfovibrionaceae bacterium | reverse complement strand
GGTTTTTCCGCTCACTTCTGGCCGGGCGGCGCAGCGTCGCCGCCTCGTGTTTCACCTTTTTCAAAGATAAAACGCTCTAGCGGCCGAGGGCCATGGCTTCGGCCATGATGCGGAAGATTTCCGTGCTGTTCATGAAGCCGTGAATCTGGTCGGCATTCGGGCCTCTTGCGCCGACTACAAGGTCGTCAATGGCATGCACGCCCGTGGATTCGGTGCGGGGCAGGTTGCCGGGGACGAACTGGGCGCCGGGCACGTCCTTGTAGGCCGCGTTGGCGATGTAGTGCCCGTTTTCATCCTGCACGGCGGGAACAAAGGGGCCTTCCAGCTTGGGCCGATAGGTTTCGTAGTGGTCGGGATAGTTGCCGATGAAGGCGGCAAGGCGCTTCGACACGTTCACGTCGTCGGGGTAACCGTCGCCGTCGGCGTCCTTGTAGTTGGGATAACCGGCGGCCGCATAGATACCAACCTTGTCGCGCATGAGCTCGCCGGGCAGATTATCGTCCACGGTTCCGATGATGCTGAGAGCGTGGGTATGGTCGCCGGTGACGATGAGCAGCGTGTCGGGATTGGCGTCGCAGAAGGCCTGTGCCTGAGCCACGACCTTGTCGAACATGATGGTGTCGTAAATGGCGCGCTCCCAGTCCAGAGGATGGGAATACTTGTCCACAAGACCGGCTTCCAGCATGAGGAAGAAGCCTTCCGGATTTTTGGAAAGCACCTTGAGCGCGGCGTTCATGGAATCGGTGAGGTCGGGCTGGTCCGGGAACTTGGATACCGTACCCTTCTTCAGCTGCTTACGGTCGAGAGCGCCGTCGAGATTGCCGGTATGGAACAGGCCGAGCAGGCGGTCGGGCGTCTTTTCCATGACGTTCATAAGTTCTGTGCGCGTGGTGGCGAGGGTGTAGCCGGCCTTGCGGAAATCTTCCACATAGTCCTTCTCATCCTTGCGCTTGGAGCCGGGTACCGTACGAGGCAGGAAATACGCGGAGCCGCCGCCAATAAGCACTTCGGGCCGGATGTCCGCGAACATGCCCACGATGGCCGCCTTTTCCGAGCGCTTGCGGGTATGGGAAACCACGGCCGCAGGCGTGGCGTCTTCGATTTCGGCATCGGAAACAATGCCGATGGACTTCTTCGTCTTGCGGCGGAGCAGTTCGGCAATGGTTTCCTGACGCGGGTCGTCGAAGGGGTTCTTCGTACGGTCGGCATAGACGCCGATGGCGTTCACGCTGGATTTGTGTCCGGTCATGTAGGCGGATGCGGTGTTGGCGGAGTCCGCGGCGATGGAGTCCACGCTGCAGGTGCCGAGCATGCCGGTGTACGGCAGGGTATCCATGGACAGATAACCGTTGTACATGCCGTTGGTCACGCCCTTGGAGAGCAGACGGGCGCCGGTTCTGTGGCCCATGCTCAGACCGTCGGCAATAAGCAGGATGACATTCTTTGCCTGAGCCTTCTCAGGCGTGCCGTACACGTCCCACTTCGCCACGGCCTCTTCCTTTCCGTCCTTCGCCGTGACGGCATACTTTCCGGGCGTCAGGGATACGTTGCGCAGAAGAATGGCCGAACCCTTTCCTTCCTCATTGGCGATGAATTCCGGCTTCGCGCCGAACACGTCCTCGACGCTTTTGCCGTTGATGCGCACGTCCATGTCGGACTCTTTGAGCTCACGGTCGAATTCCACCTTGAAGTCGAATTTCGCCGAGCCCAGAAAACGCGCGGTGTCCACGGGGTAGATGGTCGGCGCAGCCTCGGCCTGCGCGGTCAGAAGCGCCATACCGAGGCACAGCGGCATCATCACGGTAGCTTTCATAACTTCCTCCAGTGTTGGTTTCAGCTGCCGACACTATGGCGAAAGCGTATGTAGCCTCTGTGAAGACACCATGACTTCTTCGTGAAAAAAGAAGTCGCGCATGTGAAGACGTATCAGGCGACGTATCCCTCATGACGAATCATCGCAAAGACAGATATCAAACCAGGAAAGCAGCGGAAACGTCACGGAGCACGTCGTTCCGTGCCATGAGACCCCGATGAAAACACAGACAAACAGGACTCAGACAGGTTCTCTGACTGTCCGACCGGTCTTTTTCAGGAAAAATGTTTTCATGCCGTTGTGAAACCGTCTGACGTCGTCATGTGCCTGCGCCGGTCGGAAAGGCCATCCCGGAACACGTCTATATTTCGTCCCCGGGCTCGAAGACGACGCAGAACTTACGCGGCCTGTCGGAAAGCTCCCTTCCTCTGCCCTGCCCCCGTCCTGACTCATGCAGGAAAGAAAGGCCGATTTCGAGAACATTTCCCTGCCTCGGGAAAAAGACGACGAACACGACGTCCGCGAGCAACAGAAAGAAGAACCTCCC
>CASFUJ010000324.1 GCA_949297645.1 uncultured Desulfovibrionaceae bacterium | reverse complement strand
CGGAGTCCTTCAATGCCGTCCAGATAAAGCCAGCCGAGCGGGGCCGCAAACATGACCAGTGTAACGTCGTTGATGACCTTGAGATTACCGAACGGTAGTCGTGTACGATAGGCCAGAGCCAGTACGAATCCTTCGCCGGGAATGACCATGGTGTTACTGGTTATTTCCAGCATGATGCCGAAGGCCATGATGGCACAGCCGAGTAGTGTCATCCCCATGCACAGAGGCCATGTTTCCGGGATAAGGGAATGGGTAAGCCACATGCCGAAGTCAATGAATAGGCTGAAGATAAACACGCAAGGCAGCTGGAGGAACTGCCGGGGGCGGAAAGTTTTGCCGAGAAGAGGAATCTGGGCCAGCAGCATGAGCGCGTTGATGAGAAAAGTTCCCGTGCCCATGGAGAAACCGAAAATTTCAGCGACAACGTAAGGGACGCTGGAAATGGGCGTGGTTCCCAGCTGGGCATTGGTGACCATAGCTATGCCGTTGCCCATGAAAAACAGACTTAAAAGGAAGACGAACCAGCGTTTCAAGCGTTCTTTCGAGTGGGGGGTCATTTTTTACGCCTCTGAAAAAGACAGAATAAAAATACATTGATATGATATTATTCTATTGAATATTCTTACTGAATGCAAGTGCTGAAAAATAAAAACCTGCCGGAAAGGCAGGCGCTTTTTGAAGAGAATGCAGAGAATTAGAAGCTGGGATTGACAGCTGCTTTTCCGTCACCGAGAATGGTATGAACATACTGCACGGTGCGCTCATCCACGGGCACGATGGGGAAACTGTTGCGGCAGGAGCCGCACGTCACGGTCATGGGCTGTACGGGGGAGACCAGTACCACCTCGTTCCGGCAATACGGGCAGAGATAGACAAAAAGAAGGGCCATGCTTTCGGGTTTTACCGGATCGGTGTAGGTCATGCCATTCTCCATGGAGTTTTAGCAGAAAGGAACCTGCCTGTTTGGAGCAGGGGGTTACGGCGGAAACGTTTGCCATGCTGCGGAAGCGTGCTGCGTGTCCGGCATGTTCTGTCAAAAGGCCCCGCCGAAGCGGGGCCGCTATGTCAGACAAGCAGGTTGTCTCCTGTCATTTCGGCCGGAACCGGGATCCCCCACAGCGTAAGCAGTGTCGGCATGATGTCGCCGAGCTTGCCGTTTTTGACGGGGTGGCTTTTTCCTTCCTCTATAATAAGGAAGGGCGTCTGGTTCAGGGTATGGGCCGTCTGAGGACGTCCTTCCTCGTCCACCATTTTTTCCACATTGCCGTGGTCGGCTGTGATGCACAGAATACCGCCTTTGTCCATGACGGCCTTTTCAATACGGGCCACACAGGCATCCACGGTTTCACAGGCCTTGACGGCAGCTTCCATTACGCCTGTGTGGCCGACCATGTCGGGGTTGGCAAGATTGCACACCACAAAGTCATATTTGCCGCTGTTCCATGCCGCGATGAGCTTGTCGGTCACTTCCACGGCGCTCATCTGAGGCTTGAGGTCGTAGGTGGCGACATCACGGGGAGATTCCACGAGAATGCGGTCTTCGTTTTCAAAGGGAGCTTCGCGTCCGCCGCTGAAAAAGTAGGTGACGTGCGCGTACTTTTCCGTTTCCGCAATACGCAGCTGCTTCATCCCGAGGGAGGAAACAAGCTCGCCCATGGTCTTGTCGAGGTTGTCCTTGGTGAAGGCTACGGGGGCGGTGAGGGTGGATTCGTACGAGGTCATGGACGCCACGCCGGCCATGTCGGGCATGGTTCCGCGGTCGAAGCCGGTGAAATCAGGGTCGGTCAGCGCGCGTACCAGTTCACGGCCGCGGTCGGCACGGAAATTGAAGCAGAACACGCCGTCGCCGTCGCGAATGACGGATTCCGCAGGGTCGAGCAGAATACGGGGCTTCAGGAATTCGTCGGTTTCTCCTTCGGCGTAGGCGGCGCGCAGGGCGTCTTCGGCATCGGCGATGCGCCGGCCCTTGCCGTGTACGAGCATGTTCCAGGCTTCTTCCACGCGCTCCCAGTGCTTGTCGCGGTCCATGACATAGAAGCGTCCGACCATGTCGGCGAGCCGGGCTCCCGTTTTTTCGAGTTCGGGCTTCAGCTGAGCGACATAGTCGATGGCGGAGCTGGGCGGGGTGTCGCGCCCGTCAAGAAAAGCGTGGACAAGGGCGGGGACGCCTTCGCGCTGCGCCATTTCCAGGAGGGCGAAGAGATGGTTGATATGGCTGTGAACGCCTCCGTCAGAAAGCAGGCCGCAGAAATGGATGCGGCCGCCCCGCGCGCGGATGGCTGCAAACAGGTCAAGCAGCACGGGATTGCGGAAGAGCTCTCCCGTCTCGATGGCCATGTCGATACGGGTCATATCCTGATA
>CASFUJ010000323.1 GCA_949297645.1 uncultured Desulfovibrionaceae bacterium | reverse complement strand
AGCGTTATGTGCGCAGGAGGCTCATATGATTGAGCTCTCCCATGTGTGCAAGAGCTACAGTCTGCCCCGCGGACGCAAGGTTGTGCTGGACAATGTTTCCTACACGTTCCGCGAAGGCGTGAATATGGGCATTCTCGGCCTCAACGGAGCGGGGAAGTCCACGCTCATGCGTATTATCTGCGGGGCAGAGTCGCCGGACAAGGGTGTTGTGAAGCGTACGAGTCGTGTGTCTTGGCCCATAGGTTTTTCCGGGGGCTTTCACGGCAGTCTCACGGGGCGTGAGAACATGCGCTTCACCTGTCGCATCTACGGGGCGAACATCAGACAGGTCACGGACTTTGTGGAAGATTTTTCCGAACTCGGCCCGTACATGGACATGCCCATCCGCACCTATTCCTCCGGTATGAAGGCGAAGCTGGCCTTCGGCCTCAGTATGGCCATCGGCTTTGATTTTTATCTTATCGACGAAGGGTATGCCGTGGGTGACGCCTCTTTCCGTGCCAAAAGTGAGAAGGTGTTTCAGGAGCGCAGAGCCAACTCCACGCTTCTGGTGGTGGCGCACAGCACTTCCGTCATACGAAATAACTGTGACAACGCTGCCATATTGAAGGACGGTAAACTGGTCTTTTTTGAGACGCTGGATGAGGCGTTATTACGCTATAAGGAGCTTTGTCGTGCCAGAACATGACGATATACAAAAAACTCCAGCTGCCGCTTCGACCGCAGCAAATTCTTCTGTGGAAGCGTCGAAGACGCCTGCTTCTGTAAATAAGCCTGACGATACAGTCCCATTGTCTGATCCTGTGTCGCCGGCCAAGGAGGCTCCTGCGGTACCTGTGCGGAGCCGGGGTGCGGCAAGAAGAAACGTGTCGCATGCTGAAACCGAATCAGCTCCGAAGAAGGATTCTACTCCCAGAGCTTCGACTGCGCGAGTCAGGACAAAGCCCGCTGTTCCGGAGAGTGCCCAGGCCGTGCGTGCAACGGTGAGGCGCGATGGGGCCGTTTCCGTTCCGTCCGGTGGAACAGGCGAAAAAAACAGGAGAGGTCTGCGTAAGATACGGCGCTGGATGAAGAAGTATGCGTTCACCACGGCTCTTGTTCTTCCTACGGTGCTGGCGTTCATCTATTTTCTTATGCTGGCCTCACCTATGTATGTATCGCATGCGAGTTTTGCCATACGCAGCTCAGATGCCTCTTCTTCGGCGGGGATGAGCCTTGCGTCCATGTTTCTTCAGACCTCTGGTTCTACGGGGAATGATGCCTACATCATCAACGACTATATTCAGAGCCTTGACCTTGCGCGGGATATAGACAGGGAGCTCTCGCTTGTCGCGCACTACAGCAGCCGCGACCACGACGTGATTTCCAGGCTGTGGCAGAGCCCGACGCAGGATGAGCTTGCGCGCTACTGGCGCTGGGCTGTGGTGCCGCAGCTCAATGTGGATACGGGTATCATTTCTCTGGAAGTGAAGGCCTACAGTCCGGAGATGGCGCAGAAACTCACGCAGGCGGTACTTACGCGCAGCGAGGCGCTGGTGAACGCCATGAACGAGAGAGCGCGGCATGATGCCGTCGAGCTTGCGCGAGAGGAAGTGAGCCGTGCGGAAGAGCGGGTACGCCATGCGCAGAGCGCCATGAGGGAATTTCGTGACGCGCACAACCTTATTGACCCGAAAATGACGGCGGAAGGACTGCAGAGTCTTGTCTCCGGTCTTGAGGCTGAAGCCACTACATTGCGCACGCAGATATCGGAAGCCAAATCCTACATGAATGATGAAGCGCCTCTTCTGAAGTCGCTGCGTCAGCGCCTTGCGGCCGTGGAAAAGCAGCTTCAGGAAGAAAAACTGCGTGTGGCCGGGCAGGGCAGCGTGCAGGACAACCTCAATTCACTGGTGGCCGATTATGAAGATTTGGCCATGGAAGCGGAGTTTGCGCAGAAGCAGCTTGTTTCGGCCATGACTTCTCTTGAACAGGCTCGCGTACAGCAGATGGCACAGTCGCGCTATGTGGTGGCGTACCAGCAGCCCACACTGCCGGACGAATCTTTGTACCCCCGTCCTTTCCTTTTTACGCTCTACGTCTTCGCGGGGCTCCTTCTCTTTTTGGGCATTGTTTCGCTGGTCTGGGCGTCTATCCGGGAACATGCAGGATTTTGATATGAAAGCGATATACTACGCCGGGGTATTTTTTATGTTGTGCGGGCTTTTCGCCCGGCCTGTGCTGGGCGCGCAGTCTCCGCTCCAGCAGGACGGAGGCGCGGCCCGGTACGGCAGTGTTTCTACATCGGCGGGAACTTCCATGGCCTCGGGCACGCCTCTTCAGGGCGGCCTGCCCGCGTCTGCGCAGAACGGCATGAACGTGGTTTCCC
>CASFUJ010000322.1 GCA_949297645.1 uncultured Desulfovibrionaceae bacterium | reverse complement strand
CTCCCCGCTCGTGACGGGGACGCTTGCTCTGCGCGTGGCGTTTCCGCCTTCTTCCGGCAGAGGCGCGGCGGATTGTGCGGCCGGAGCGCTGGACATCATGGCCGCGGGAGGCCTCGGAGAGGCGGACTGGCAGGCGCTGGCCTCGCTTTCCTTCCATGAGGCGTTCTTCTGCGCGCTGCCGTATCACTATGAGGATTTGACGCCGCCGGAGCGGCGCATCGAGGGCTGGATGGAAGCGCTTTCCGGCCCTGCGCCCCTGCTTCTGAGAAGGGCGTCCGCCGATAAGACGACAGGAAAGGATGAGGTTCATGCCCTGCATTTGCCTTGACATGAGTGCCGTGGAGCACAACTTCCGCATCGTGCAACGCCTTGCCCGCGAGTGGCGCTTCTGCTGGCTGCCCGTGCTGAAGATGGTGGCGGGGTACGAACCCGTGGAGGATTTTCTGCGTTCGCACGGGGTTCCCGTCACGGGAGCGGCGGACGTGGACGAGCATCTGTGCTTCGGCGTGACGCCGGACAGGGCGCGCCATGTCTATATCAACATCGCGCCGCCTTCCCGCGCCGGGGACGTGGTGCGGCGCTTTCATCGAAGCTGCGTCTCTTCTCTCGAAGGGCTGGAAGCGCTGGAGGCGGCGGCGAAGGAGGCGCGTCTCTCCCACGACTGCCTGCTTATGCTGGACCTCGGCGACGGCAGGGAAGGCGTGCCTGTCGGAATGCTGGACGACATGGCGGAGGCGCTGGAAAAACGTCCGCCCTCGCGCGTGCGCCTTGTCGGCGTGGGCGTGACGCTCGGCTGCCTGAACGGGCTTTGCCCGGATTCGGACATCATGCGGAAGCTGTTTGCGGTCATGAGGAGACTGCGTCCCCTCATGCCGGTGCCCACGGCCACGGTCAGCCTCGGCGGCTCCATTTTCTGGAACTGGTTCGCCATCCATCACGAGGCCTTTCACGAGGAGCTGGCCCGCGTTCCCGGCTGGAAGGTGGAACTTCGCGTGGGAGACCCGCTTCTTGTGGGATTCGACATGTACAGAAACGAGCCTCTGCTCGGCGGTGATTTCCGGCGTGACATGTTCGGGATACGGGCGCAGGTTCTTGAAGTGCAGACCAAATGCGCGCAATATGAGGGCACGTTCGTGACCAACGGTCACGGTACCCGCCCGGCCAGAAGGGACGGCTCATGGGCGCAGGCGCTGCTCGACTGCGGCATCCTGCACACGGAGATGACCGACGTCGCGCCGGACCTGCCCGGCGCGAAGCTGCTGGAGTACAGCGGCAATTACGCCGTGCTCGACGTCACGGAGTGCGCGCCCCGTCCCGCGGTCGGGGAGGTCGTCCGCCTGCGTCCCGGTTACTGGGCCGTGGCCAGGGCCTTCCGTACGCCGCAGACGGAAAAAGCGATATGGACCAAAAGCGCCGAAGCGCAAGGATGATGATATGACGTTGTTCCGCACCTGGTTTTGCCGTGTGATGTTTCTGCTGGCTCTCTGGGGCCTGGCTTCTCCCGCCCTTGCGCAGACGGAGGGGCGGCCGTGCCGCGTCGCCTACATTGAAGGCGGGCCCTTCTCGGACTATCAGCGCATTCTCAAGGGAGTGGCCGTGGGACTGCAGCGCGCAGGCGTCATCAAGAACGGAAACGTGCCCGTTCCCGCGGACAGCGAAGCGGCCGCTCCCATGTGGCAGTGGCTCTCCCGCAATGCCGGAGGGGACAGCCTGGTCTTTATGGAGGACGCCTTCTATTCCTCCGACTGGGATGCGGACTGGCGGGCGGAGGTGACGGATTCGCTGCTGCGCCGCGTCCGGGAAAAGGGCGATATCGACATGATCCTCGCCTTCGGCACATGGGCTGGGCAGGACCTCGCCGCGGCGGACATCGACGTGCCCGTCATCGTCGCGTCCGTCACCAACGCCGTGGAGGCGGGCATCATTCCTTCGGTGGAGAGTTCCGGCAGGGACAACCTCGTGGCCTCCATAGAGCCGGACCGCTACAAGCAGCAGGTCATACTCTTCCACAACATCTTCAATTTCAAAAAGCTGGGCATAGCCTACGAGGATACGCCTTCCGGCCGAAGCAGCGTTTCCCTGGGCGAGATAGAGAGCGCGGCGAACGAACTCGGCGTGGAGCTCGTGCGTTGCACGGACGCCTTCGACGTGGCGGACCCGCTGCTTGCGGCCTCGCGGCTGAAGGTCTGCCATGAGAAGCTGGTGCAGCAGGGGGCGGAGGCCGTCTATCTTACGCTCAATATCGGCATGCAGCCCGGTACCATCGCCGACGTGCTTTCCCCGCTTGTCAACGCCTTCGTGCCCACCTTCTCCCAGACCGGACAGTCCGAGGTGGAGCACGGCGCGCTGCTCAGCATCTCGCAGGTGAACACGGAGGA
>CASFUJ010000321.1 GCA_949297645.1 uncultured Desulfovibrionaceae bacterium | reverse complement strand
CCGAGGAAGGCGCCACCGTCTGAAAGGCCGGCCAGAACTGGGAATGTTTGCCCGGGCCGCCGGTCACAACGATGTAGATGGACTTGCCGGTGCTGTACCGCGGAACGAGCGTCTCCGGTGTCAGCGGATTCCATTCAGGGCCGGGCCTGCACCTTCCGCCGATGGAACCGGCATAGGCCTTCATGGGCAGTACGGCGTGGGCCGCAAGGTAATCGCTGGCCTGCTCTCTGGTCACGCCGTCATGCGCGATGGTCTCGGCATGTTCGGGAGCGAGCAGAAGAATACCGAAGCCTGCCGTCGTCTTCGGCGGGTCGTAGGGAGCAAGGCACGGCGTTCCGGCGCTGCCTATGGCGGCGCCTGCCACCGTGGCGGACAACGTATCCAGAATCATGGTAGCCGTATTGGCCGAATGGTCCTGGTTATGATTGAACACCACAGAACAGATGACCGTCACGATGCTGTCTTCCTTATTGAAGCCCTGCTCCTCTCTGAAGGTTTTGCCCCACAAGGCGGGAATACGGGGTTCGTTCTCGCAAACCACCGAGCAGACGATTTCCATGGGCGTGCCCTGAGTCGTCTTGTCCACCTCGGGATGTCTGGAACCGCCGACGATATCGCCGACGAGGTTGACGAAGTAGCCGATGGCGTTCTGCACCGGGTTGCTGTTGGAGCCTGTTCCGGTTCCCGCGTTCAATCCCAGCTTCTTCACCACAGGACCGCTGATGATGACAAGGGGAACGTTGGGGTTGGTGGTCGTGGTACTACCCTGCCAGCCGATGAGCGGACTTGCGAAGGCTTCCGCAACCGCGATGAGCAGCGGCATATGCTCAGGCTTTGCTCCGGCCATCACGCCAAGGGTGGCAATGCCTTCCACGGTAAGCTGGCCCATACGCGGAGGAACAATCCAGATAACTTCGGAAGGATCACGGTCCGTGCCCTTCAGCATTTCCGCAACGGCTTCATCCGTAGGCGGAATGATAGGCAGCGAAAGCGACCATCCGCGTTTCCAATAGAGATTGTTGACCTCGGCATAGGTGCCCTTGAACTTGAAGCGCCGCAGCGGATACGGCTGCCGGATGGTCTTCTCGGCTGCTTCGAGATTGGGCTTCCAGTTGACGCATGCGTCCAGAATCTTATCAATGTTGGCGTCAACCTTGGCAATGACTTCCTCCGCGGGAATACCGCCCATGGGATGAGGCACCTGAACGATACACTGGTCGAGCATACCCTTGCTTTTGGACGCGCTCACGGCCAGCGTGTAGAAATCGCTTGTCGCGATGGTAACGGTGGGGACCCCTGCCATTTCAGAGTAGGACTGGTCAACTACCAGCCATGAAGTGCAGCTCCCTCAATCGGCGGTGGAGCCGATGACAAGGTCCGGCTTCAGACTGAGGATTTTTCCCGCCGCCTCTCTGGACTTTTCCTGCGTCGCGGAAACCTTGACTATTTCGGGAAACTTCTCGTACGCCTTAATGACCTTTGCAGACGGCACACGCTGGGCCAGATGTTCCGCAATCCTGTCCAGAATGATGTTGCCGTTGGGCTTGCTGTTCCAGTGCAGAACAATGGTTTTCCCCTCAAGAGAGGAAAGACGCGGAGCCGGCCTGATGGCATCTGTCTTGATGACGCCGGAAGGGTCAACCAGTGTCCAATCCTGCGAAATTTCCGCTTCCGAGGAAAACGGCATGCCGAGCGTACATATCATCGCACCCAGCATCAGAAGCAACGTGGCTCTGAACTTCAACATACTTACCTCTTCATGTTAGATAGTTACACCGACGCATGCGCCCTTCTTTGCCTGTTGCAGAAGGCTGTAGCGTCGAATGCCGATGAAAACTCATGCCGGTCTGACACAGGAAACGTCGCCCCGGCATGCTCCGACGGACTCCCGGGGCCTCAGACTCCGGTCGCATGTTCCTCAAGGCCCAGAAGCCGGGCAGGCACATGTTTGAACACCTCGTCAATCTGAGCGGAGCTCAGGCCGGCCTTCTCCAGTCCCTGCATGCCGATTCTCACCCCGTCCAGCGGCATGCAGTTACCCTTCTGTCCAAGGTCCGTGCTGACGAACTGGCGCTCGGGAGCCAGCGCAATATACGAAGCGAACTTCTCCATGGTAACCTGGGGCCAGGTACGGTATTTTTCCAGAATGGAGCCGGGTCCCTTGAAATAGTTGATGATGCAGTGTTCGAGATAAGCGCCGTTATCCAGACACTCCTTGGCCTGGTCCAATGTGATATAGGCCGTGCAGTGCGTATAGACACATTTCTGCACACCCACCTCACGGGCTTTCCGGATAAGCGCCATGCTTTCTTGCACGGAAGAATGTCCTGTCGCGAAAATGATGTTCGCATCGCGGCAGATTTCCATGACCTGAACCACTTCCGGCAATACCTTT
>CASFUJ010000320.1 GCA_949297645.1 uncultured Desulfovibrionaceae bacterium | reverse complement strand
TCATCGGCTTCACCATGGGCCTGCTCTACGGCAGCGGCATACTCATCAAAAGCGCGCAGGAAGGTTCCCTTTCCCGCCGCGACGTGCTCTGCTCCGGGCTCAACCGCATAGGCTGGCCCATCACGCCGCCCAAGGCCACCATGTTCGCCTGGGGACGCATCCCGGCCCCCTTCCGGGCCATGGGCTCCATGGAATTTTCCAAGCTGCTGCTGCAGAAGGGCCATGTAGCCGTGCAGCCCGGCATAGGATTCGGACAGATGGGGGACGAGTACGTCCGCTTCGCCCTCATCGAAAACCAGAAACGCATCCGTCAGGCCCTGCAGGGCATAAAAAAGGTTCTGCAGGAAGGATGACTGTCCTTCTCCGGAAGCGGGCCACGGACACGCCCGGCGTGGCGGTCCGCTTCCGCTGACACGGGAAGAAGGCGCTCCAAAAGCCGCGCGGTCCCAGCCCCGCGGCAGGGAGCCATTTCGCACCCCGCTCCGTTCAACCTCAACCTTTTCCTCTCCTTTGGAGCAGCGCATGTCTCAAAAGCTCTGTATCGGTCTGGCAGGCCTCGGCACGGTCGGCAGCGGCCTCGTGGAAATGCTGCAGAAAAACCACGATGAAATTCTTCGCAGAACCGGCCGCGAGATTATTCTCAAGACCGTGGCCGTTCACAACCTCGCCAGAAAGCGCAACCTGCCCGCTGGTGTCCTCCTTACCGACGACGCCATGTCCCTTGCGGACGACCCCGACATTCAGGTCGTGGTCGAACTCATGGGCGGAACTACCGTGGCCAGAGAGCTGATTCTGCGCGCCATGAACAACGGCAAGTCCGTGGTCACCGCCAACAAGGCCCTGCTTGCGGAACACGGGCGTGAAATTTTCGCCCTTGCCGCGAAGAAGAACGTGGCCATCGGCTACGAAGCCAGCTCCGCCGGCGCCATTCCCGTCATCCAGACGCTCCGGGACAGCCTTGCCGGCAATCACATCACCTCGGTGATGGGTATCCTCAACGGTACGTCCAACTACATCCTTTCCGAAATGAACAACAACGGCTTCGACTTTCCCACGGCGCTCAAGGCCGCGCAGGACATGGGCTTTGCCGAAGCCGACCCTTCACTCGACATCGACGGACAGGACGCGGCCCACAAGCTGGTGCTGCTCATCCGTCTCGCATGGGGCGTACACTACGACTTTTCCAAGCTGTCCGTCGAAGGCATACGCGGGCTTAATCCGCTGGACATCCAGTTCGCCCGGGAATTCGGCTACCGCATCAAACTTATCGGACAGGCCCGTGATGAAAACGGCAAAATCGAGGCCGGTGTTTTCCCCGCCCTCGTGCATCACTCCATGCTGCTTGCCCGCGTAAACGGCGCGTACAACGCCGTACGCATCGAAGGCAACGCCGTGGGCTCGCTGTTCCTGCACGGCCTCGGCGCCGGCAGCCGCCCCACCGCCAGCGCCGTGCTCGGCGACCTTCTCGCCATCGCCCGCCGTGACGAAGTCAACAGCGCAGAAGCCAATACAGGCTTTATCGACGCCCTGCCCGATGCCGAAATCCTCCCCTCCGATGAAACCATCAGCCCATGGTATGCCCGTACCACCGTGCGCGATACCTACGGCGTACTGCGCGACATCGCCACGGTATTTGCAGAAGAAGGCATCAGCTTCGCTCAACTCATCCAGAAGGCGGCAACCGAGGACGACTGTGTGTCCCTTGTGCTCATGACACACGACACCACCGGCACCGCCATCAAGAAGGCCACCCGCAGACTGCATGAAAACGGTACGCTGCTCGTGCCCGCCACATGCTTCCGTATTCTTGCCGCCAGCGGCAATGAGGCAGAAGGAGCCTGAGTCCGCTTTTTTGAGGGAAACGCAAAAAATACCGTTTTCCTCCCGCCCGAAGGCATAGCCATGCCGCCGAACGCCAACCCAGAGGAGCAATAGCCATGACATCTTTCGACCATGTCCATATCTGCTGCACCGACCTTGACGCCATGATACGTTTCTGGACGGAAGCCTTTGGTGCAACTTTCGTCCGCCTGCGCAAGTTCGGCACTGCCGACGGCGCCGTCGTCACGCTGGCCGGAACCCAGATTTTCATCAAGAAAATTCCCGAAGGCGCTCCCATGCCCGACTCTTCGGCCTGCGGTCTCAACCATATCGGCGTGCGCGTGGACGATCCCAACATCATGGCGGAAACGCTTGTCGACAAGTTCGGCGGAAAGCTGCTCAACAAGGCCAGCGACGACTGCTCCTTTGTGGCCGTGCCCG
This sequence comes from uncultured Desulfovibrionaceae bacterium, assembly GCA_949297645.1. Taxonomy (GTDB): domain Bacteria; phylum Desulfobacterota; class Desulfovibrionia; order Desulfovibrionales; family Desulfovibrionaceae; genus Mailhella. The sequence continues at coordinate 169 of CASFUJ010000320.1, read as the reverse complement.
AAGGTCTGACCTTTGAACTCATGCGGGTCGGCGCAGATATCTAGGTTGGGAACAACCAGTCCGACCCGTTGCCGCAACTTCCGTATCGCACCGGACCGCGGTAACGGGGCGGATACGACTGCAGGAGAACAGCCGCTCGTTCCCCCTGTCCGAAGCGTCCCTGCATGGC
>CASFUJ010000319.1 GCA_949297645.1 uncultured Desulfovibrionaceae bacterium | reverse complement strand
GTCATGACCCTTTTCGGCCAGATGGATGGAGAGTTCGCAGCCGATGTCGCCGCCGCCGATGATGACGACCTTCTTGCCCACCTTGTCCTCGTTGCCGAATACGTCGAAGGCCATGGTGGCCTTTTCAATGCCGGGGATGGGAGGCACGATCTGCTTTGCGCCCACGGCCACGATGGTGGCGTCGGGGTCGATTTCGGACACCATTTCGGGCGTGACTTCGGTGTTGAGCACCACGAAGATGTTATCGTTTTTGCGTACCTGGCGTTCCAGCCATTCGTGGTAGGCCTTCATTTCTTTCTTGAACCACATGCCGTCGGAAAGCAGGGCCTGACCGCCGAGTCGCTCGGTCTTTTCATACAGCAGCACTTCGTGTCCGCGTTCGGCGGCGCTCAGGGCCGCGTTCATGCCGGCCACGCCGCCGCCGACCACTACGACCTTTTTCTTGCGCAGAGGGGCGGGGAATCTGTTCTTCACGGCGCCCTGCATGGAGAGCGGGTTCACGGCGCACATACGGTCGAAGCTCACCTCAGAGGCCATGACCAGTTCCTTGCCCTGAATTTTGGACTTTCTGCGGCCGTGGTCGAGGCAGAGGTTGCATCGCAGGCAGGGACGGATATCTTCTTCCCTACCGGCCTTGACCTTGTTCACCCATTCGTTGTCGGCGATGGCCGCACGGGCGATGAGCAGGTAGTCGGCCTTGCCGTCTTCCAGCAGCTTTTCAGCGCGTTCAGGATTGCCGATGGCGCCGACGGCGCCGATGGGAATACGGACTCCGGGAGTGTTCTTCACGATGGCGCTCGCGTAGGCGTTGTGTTCGGTGGGGAAGAAGCTCGTAGGCGTCATGCGCGGACGGCTGGTTACGTCAAGACGCGTGGAGCAGGTGATGTGAATCATATCGGCGTAGTCTTGGAAGATGAGGACCTGCTGAGCGGCGTCTTCAGGCGTGATGCCGCCTTCCATTTCGTCGTTGCCGTTCAGACGCAGTTCGATGAGAAGGTCGTCGCCGACGACTTTGCGCACGGCCTTGAGCGCCATGAGCGGAAAGCGGCAGCGGTTTTCCACGCTTCCGCCGAATTCGTCGGTGCGGTGGTTGCTGAGCGGGGAGAGGAAGTCGTGGAACAGCCAACCGTGGGCGAAGTGCATCATAATGCCGTCAAAGCCGGAACGACGGGCCTGATGGGCAAATTCCACGCACAGGCCGATGACTTCTTCCATGTCTTTGGCGTCCATGCTCTTTACATGGCGGCCCTGATACTCGGAATCGCTTGCACCGAACAGGGGAATATCCTTGCGAATCATGCAGCGGCCGCCGTGGATGAGTTCGGCAAAGGTCTTGCCGTTGTAGGAATGAACCGAACGCTGCAGAAGATGCAGATTCATATAGTTGAATTCCTTGGGGTTCATATTGAACACGCCGTCATGACTGCCGTTTTCCGGCACCTCCATGGGCAGGGTCACCGCGGAGAAGCCGCCCCGGATGATACCGGTCCAGTAGTCCACGCCGAAGGTGTTGATGCGGCCGTTGTCCGCGCCGCCGCCGGTGGCACAGATACCTACGGGAGCCATCATGACGCGGTTGTTGAATACGAATTCATTTCTGCCGCGACGGATGGTCAGCGGTTCGAACATGCGGGAATATTTTTCGAGATAGGTGGCCTTCATGGAATGTCTCCTTTGTTATGGCGGTTGATGCGGGGGAATGAGGGGCGGGCAGGCTATCGGGAAATACGATCTCCTTATGCCGGAAAGGGCATGTTGTACTTTCGCTGTCAGAAGAGAATGCGGCAGAGGTGATAGCCCACTGTGGAGAGCAGCACGATGTTGAATATCCAGAACAGCGTGGCGTATTTGATGACGGTTTTTTGGTGCACCCATTCCGTGTCGCCGTAGAGAATGGCGGCGGGAACGCCGGAGGCGGGGGTGGCGAGGCCCAGCGTGCACGACAGGATGAGGCAGGTGAAGATGGCCTGCGGGTCAACGCCGCCGTTGGCTATGGCCAGGGTATAGGCGATGGGGGCAAAGGTGACGGCGCAGGCGTTGTTGTTGGCCAACTGGGTGCAGATGACGGCGGCGGCAATAGTAAAGACGATGAGCACCTGTCCGCTGACGCCGGCGAGAATGGGTTCGCAGACGCTTCCCAGCCACTTGGTCACGCCTGTGGAGTCGAAAGCTCCCGTGATTTCCAGCACTGAGGCGATGAGGAAGATGGCGGGCCAGGCCATGGACTTTTGCATGATGTCCTTGAGCGGAATACCTTCCTTGAAGCTGAGCATCAGGTAGAAGCCTACATAGGCGAGCAGGGTACCATTGTAACCCACGGCCCGGAGAAACTTCGTGACGGCCCACGTCTTGGGGGTGACGTTGGGCAGAAGCAGCAGCACGATGAGGCCGACGAAGGACCACAGGATGGTCTTCTGATAAGTGGAAAGCTC
>CASFUJ010000318.1 GCA_949297645.1 uncultured Desulfovibrionaceae bacterium | reverse complement strand
CTTGACCTTCCTCTTATCTAACAGACCCATATCACGCCATCGTTTCCGACGTTCTTAGAACATATGTATGGAAACGAATTATTCCAGGATTTTCAGATCATCGGAACACGTTATTCCCACATTCCCACGATGATCCATCTGGATCGCTCGCCAACTGTTCATATGCGTTTATAAACGCTTTCGGTTCCTTGCACCTCAAGCCGTTCTCCCGCTCATAAGCGCTCCAATCGAATCCGAACCGTCCGTCTTCCTCCTTTGGCGGACCGTGAAGGCGTCCGGGTTCCGCTCCGGGTCCGGACGCCATCGGAGTTGATACGAATGGAAAGAAATGCCAAACTGGCTTCGGCCGTGGCGCTGTTCGTGGCGGGGTCTGTGCTGTGTTCGCTGTCCGCTTCTCTGCCGCAACTTGTGGGCGCCCGTGTGGTGCAGGGCGTGGGCGGCGCCATGATGGTACCCATTTCCCGTCTGACGCTCATGCGCGCCTATACTCGTGAAGATTTCGTGAGGGTGTTCAACTTCATCACCATTCCCGGACTGGTGGGGCCCGTGGTGGGGCCCATCGTCAGCGGCTGGATCGTCACCTATGCGTCGTGGCAGTGGATATTTCTCATCAACGTTCCGCTCGGCATTGCTGGTTTTGCCTACGCCCTGCGCGTGTTTCCCGACTTCCGCCAGCCCCGCGGCCGTTTCGATATCGCGGGATTTCTGCTCATCGGCTTCGCCGTGCTCTCCATGACCTGCGGACTGGAGCTGACCGGAGGCAAGACCTCCTCGCCCGTGCTGGCGGCGGCGCTGGTGGCGGGAGGCTTTCTTTCCACGGCGCTGTACGTTTTTCATGCAAGACGTTTCTCCTCCCCGCTCATAAGTCTGAAGGTCTTTGCCACGCGCACCTTTTCCGTGGGACTTACGGGCAACATGGTGGCTCGTCTCGGCATAGGCAGCATTCCCTTTCTCGTGCCGCTCATGCTTCAGGTGGGGCTGGGCTATTCGGCCGACGTTGCCGGACTCATCATGCTCGCGCCGGCCGTGGGCTCCATTATGACGAAGACCGTGGTGCTGAACCTTCTCAAGCGTTTCGGATATCGCCGCGTGCTGCTTTTCCTCACGCTTTCCATAGCGGGCATCTTTATGTGCATGGGATTGCAGCAGCCCGGCTGGCCGCTGAGCCTGCTTGTCGCGCAGCTGTTCGTGCAGGGCATGCTCATGTCCGGCCAGTTCACGTCCATGAACACCATCACGCTCGGTGATCTCCCTGCCGAGACGGCGAGTGACGGCAACAGTCTGCTTTCCGTTTCGCAGAACCTCAGCATAAGTTTCGGCGTGGCCATCAGCACGGCCTTGCTTCGTTTCTTTTCCGGTCCCGGAGGGGAACTTCACGCCCTGCACGCGACGTTCGTCGCCGTAGGGCTCATGACGGCGGCTTCGGCCTTTGTGTTCATGCTGCTGCGCAGGGAGGACGGCGCGAATCTTCTGGGTGCGGAGAGCAACAGCAGGGGGAAGGCCCCCCGGGAGGAGAACAACGGATGAAAGAGCGTTCCACGGTTGTACGGAGCGGGGGAGCCAAAGACAATCCTCCCATGATTCGTCTGGACCATATCTGTAAAAGTTACGGACCGGTAAAGGCGAACCGCAATATTTCCCTCGACATACATGCGGGAGAGATTCTTGCGCTGCTCGGGGAAAACGGCGCGGGCAAGTCCACGCTCATGTCCATCCTTTCCGGCAAGTCGAGGCAGGATTCCGGAACCATTTTCGTGGATGGTCTTCCCGCGCTCTTCCGTTCTCCGCATGATGCTCTCGAGGCGGGCATAGGCATGGTGTATCAGCATTTCATGCTGGTGGAGGCCATGACGGTGACGCAGAATCTCATGCTCGGTCAGGCGCACGGTCTTCTGAATCCGAAGGCCATGCGCGCGGGAGTGCTGGAGCTGGCTGCGCGTTACGGCTTCGAGATAGATCCCGATGCTGTGATTTCCTTGCTGTCCATGGGCGAGCGTCAGAGAGTGGAGATTCTGAAACTGCTGTACCGGGACTGCCGGGTGCTCATTCTCGACGAACCCACCGCCGTGCTCACGCCGCCGGAAACAAAGCAGCTTTTCACGGCGTTGCGCCGTATGGCGGCCGACGGCAGAGCCGTGGTCTTCATCAGCCACAAGATGAGGGAAGTGCTGGAGCTGGCCACGCAGATAAGCATTCTGCGCAAAGGGGAGATTGTGGACCATTTCCTGCGTGCCGACGTGCCCGGAGAACGAGAACTTGCCGAGCGCATGGTGGGCCGCCAGATGGATATGGTGGTGGCGCAGACGCCCGTGGAGAAGGGGGAAGTGCTGCTGGAGCTTGAAGGGGCGAGCTGCGGTATGGCAAGGGACCTTCACTGCCGTCTTCGCCGGGGCGAGGTTCTGGCGGTGCTGGGAGTGGCCGGCAACGGTCAGCGTG
>CASFUJ010000317.1 GCA_949297645.1 uncultured Desulfovibrionaceae bacterium | reverse complement strand
CGGCTATTGGAACGTGGACGATGACCCCGTCAACGGAGGGCGTACGCACGTGACCGAAGCCGGAGAGCATTTCTGGTGGCCTTTGGACGGTACCAGGTGGGGCGACGCTGATGCGGGCATGCTCGGTTATGTCGGAGTGAACGGCGTGGGCGCCATCTGGATGCGCACGACCATCAACTGCGGCTACAACGCCAGCTGCTTCTACTACCACCAGGGCACCTACCTCGGCAGCAGCTATGCGATGTACAGGGCATACGGAGAGTCCGTGCGCTGCGTGAAGGAGTAACTTCCGAAAATGGAACAATCATGGCCGTCCCGGGATTCCGGGGCGGTTTTTTCATGTCAGAAGTGCACGCGGAAGCCGCCCGTTGCGGTGATTCCCGGCATCTCGTAGCCGTAAATGATGGTGTAGCGGGTGTCTGTGAGGTTCTCCATGTTGATGAAGAGCTTCATCCAGTCGAGCAGGTCGTAGCTGAGCCTGAGGTTCAGCAGCGCGTAGTTTTCGTGCGGCATGCTTTCGTGCACATATAGTCCGGCTACGCCTTGAAGGCTGGCGTCTACGCGGAGTTCCGGAAGCGCCTGCCAGTTCACTCCCAGGTAATACTGGTGCTTCGGGGCTCCGGTCAGGTCCGTGAGCGTGGTGTGGAGGTAGCTGTAGGATGCCTGGAGGCTCAGGTTGTCCATCGGCGCCGAGTTCGCGGTGACTTCGATTCCCTTGTTGGTGAAGCTGCCGGTGTTCTGGTTGAGCGGCTGCCCGGTCGGGCCAGGCGCCGTCTGTATCAGATTGCTTCCATGGCTGTGATAGCCTGTAAGGCTGATGTTGAGCAGCTGCGCGAAGCTTTTGCCGACTGTGACTTCATAGTTGACCATGCTTTCCGGCTCAAGTTCCGGGTTGGCGGGCATGTAGAGGTAGAGCTCGCGGAAGGACGGGTTGCGGTAGCCCTCGGCGGCCGAGGCCTTGAGAATCCAGCCGGAGCCCGGATGTCCGGTTATGCCGAATTGCGGAATCCATCGGGTGCCGAACATGTCGCTGTTGGCCATGCGCAGGCCGGCGTTCAACACGAGGCCGCCTTTCAGGAATTCCTGCGCCAGCGTGACGTAGGGCGAATATTCGGTGATGCTCTTCCGGTCGATGGTGCTCATGGAACCTTCGTGGTGCGCGTTGCCGCCGGAGAAGGGTATCTCGCCGGTGTAGCGGTTGAAGTCGAAGCCGAATGTCGCGGCGGCGCCTTTCCAGAGATCCACGTTCTGGTATGCGAGCACGCCGAAGCGGTCGTCCAGGCTATGGAAATAGTCCGGGTCTGCGATGAAATGGTTGCCGTAGCTGTAGTAGACGCGCACAGTACCGTTGGTGCGGTCGTAGCTGTTGGAGAGTGCCAGCGAACCTTCGCCGCGCACGATGTCCTGGTGGTAGATGCCAGCTGTCGCTGAATTCGTAGCCCAGCTTGGCGTAGACGCTGCCCTGCCTGAAGTCGAAGTTCTCGACCGTGCCGTCGCTGCGGCCGTGGCTTGCCGAGACGAGGGCGGAGAACCTGTCGTAGCGGGCGGTGGCGCTCAATGACGACTGCCATGTGTTGTAGGAGCCGTATTGCGATGTCAGCGAGGCATGGAAACCCTGGCGGTCGGCGTTCCTGGTGATTACGTTGATGACCCCGCCCATGGCGTTGGAGCCGTAGAGGACGGAGGCCGGCCCGCGCAGCACTTCGACACGCTCGACATATTCGGCCTCGTAGAAGTCCGCCACATGGTGGGAATAGATTCCGGCGAACTGCGGCTGCCCGTCGACCATCATGAGCACGGCATTGGTGGGGGATCCGCCGACTCCACGTATCTTGATACCGCCCGAGCCTCCAGTGCTGATGCCGAAGCCGAAGTTGCTGCGCTGGGAGATGAAGAGACCGGGCACCTGTCCGGAGATTGCGGTGAGCAGCTTGGTCTGTCCGCTTGCGGCTATCCTGGAACTGCCTACGGTGCTCACGGTGTAGGGCAGCAGGTTGCGGCTCACGGCGTTGTTGCTGCCTGTGACCACGACTTCGTCGAGGGTGTCGAAGATGGTGGTGTCGGCGATGGCCGCCCGGGTGGCGCTTTCCGGCAGGCTGCCGTGTGCATTGTGGTATGTTTCAGCTGAGGCCGACGGGCCTTCGAGGGCGGCAGCTGCCGCCATGACGAGCGCAACGGCCGTCTTGAAGAATATATGTTCCGTATTCATTTTTGATAATTGTTCCGTCAGCGGAATCCGTTCCGGATGCCCGCAATGCAAAAATACGGATTGGGAATTTATATGCAGGCAACGATTTTACGGGAATGATTACCAATTTTACGGAGGTGCGGACTGTGATAATCAAGGAAAGTTTCGTATATTGGAGAAGTCTTCCGCAGGTGCGGATGACATTCCCAATTTAATCTTTCGTGCCATGAAAAAGTATGTTTGCGACGTGTGCGGCTATGTGTATGATCCTGCAGTAGGCGACCCCGACAGCGGAATAGCTCCCGGAACAGCGTTCGAGGACCTTCCCGCCGACTGGGTGTGCCCTCTCTGCGGAGTCGGCAAGGATCAGTTCAGCCCCGAGGCGTAGGTTTACGGAAACGGCGGAGCGTCACTGCTCCGCCGTTCCTTATTCTGCCTTACCGCTGCGTGTTGGCTTTCAGGTAGTCCAGGATTGTGAAGCGCTTTTCCTTGACTGGGGCGCCGGGCTCCGCCTCCACGGTGGTGATTGCGAGCTCCTGCCCGCCGAGCACCTGACGCGTGAGGAAGGCCATGATGTCGTAGTGGTTATCATGCATCGGGGTTCCGGCGATTTCGTGGCTGGCACCCGCCACGACGTGGAACTCGTAGGGCGTGCCGGTCTTTTCCAGGCTCCTGACTATGCTTGCCGAACCCCAAAGGCCGCCGAGGCCGATGATATGCGCTTTCCTGTAGGGCACCGTGGTGTCGGCGTTGCCGTGGAACAGCATTATCGGGCAGGGTTCCGCATCCCAGTGCAGTTTCTTCTTCTCCGATATTGCTCCGGCGAATGAAACCACTCCGGCGAAGTTGAAGTCTTCAGGGAGGCGCGAGGTGGTATATCTTCCGTTGCAGATGTCGTATTCCGCCTGAAGGGCGGTGATGGCGCCGGCGCTGGAGCCGCTGGCCACGATCTGCGAGGGGTCGATGTTCCATTCGGCGGCGTGGTCAATCGCGTAGCGTGCGGCGTCGCAGAAATCCACGACCGCCGTGTCGATTGCTCCCTGGAGCACGTCAAGGAAGTCCGTCGGGGATTTTATCCGGCTGGCGTCGAGGTTCCTGAGCATGGTGCGGTAGTCGGTGGAAAGCACCACGAAGCCGTTGCGTGCGAGGAATTCGAAGTAGGGAATCTGGTATTCCTGGGCCCTGTCGCCGGTATAGAAGCCGCCGCCGAACGCAAAGAGCACTACCGGGCGCGAAAGGCTGTCGGGAGCGGATGCGAGTTCGTATTTGTCGAGATACATCGTGGCTCCGTCCTTTTCCGCGAAGGCTATGGTTTCCTTGATTATGTTGCCGGCGCTGCCGTCCGTCTTCCCGATGGCCGTGAAGCCGGATACGGCGGATGCCAGGCAGAGCAGGATAGCGAGTGTGCTTTTCATCTTCATTTGTTCTTGAGTTCTTCCAGCATTTCGCGCAACTGGACGTACTCCTTGCTGTAGCGTTCAAGGCGTATGATGTCGCGCTCTCCCGGAGAGGGGAGGCGGCTGAGGTCCATGTTGTTCTGCATGTCGTTGAGCTTTACGCGCAGGGCGAGCTCATGTCCTCGGAAGCGTTCGATGTAGGCTTCCCGGGTGGGTGCGGTGTTGGCGTTCAGCAACTCGAGGGCTTCGGTCAGGTCCAGCCATTCTTCGTAGGT
>CASFUJ010000316.1 GCA_949297645.1 uncultured Desulfovibrionaceae bacterium | reverse complement strand
GGTCTCCGGGGGCAGGGGGCGGCGCCTTCCCGTCCCTGTTTTCCGCGCGCCGCCGGAGCGCATGCGGCGTGCCTTCCGCATGAAAAGGGCGGGGCCTTCGGCCCCGCCCCGGGTGTGTCGCGCCGTCCCGCCCTTGTCCCTGTAAAAGAGCGGCGCGACACGTTTTGCCGTCCGGAGAGTCGGAGGAGCGTCCCGGTCGGGGCGTTTCACCGGCATCGTCCGGAAGCGGTCTTTGCGGGCGCTGCTAGCGGCCCATGACAATCCCCTTGGCTTCGAGATCGCTGTAGAGCATGTTCAAGGACATTCTCAGCGCGAAGGGGCTGATGGTCTTGTTTTCCAGATTGGCCAGCAGGTCGATGTTGTGACCCTTGGCGAAGGAGGACAGGTTCGGACTTCTGTTGCCTTCGGCGTCTTCGAAGTGCCAGGCGTTCACCACCTTGCCGTCAAAGTCGTCGATAACGATTCTGAAGTAGTTTTCCGGACCGGCAAGCACGTTGTCGGTGCTGTCGAGAACAATCTCTTCGGTATTTTCAAGAATGATCTCGTTCAGCTCGCTGCAGCTCGCTCAGGTGTCGGGGCGGACGGTGAATCGCGGATCCCCCGGCCACTCTTGCGGATTCTTCAGACTGAAGATGCCGCTGAACATGTCGAGGCGCACGGCTCCGTCGGCGGTGAGAGCGCCTTCAGGATGGAGCATGGCCACCTGCACGCGCACCTTGCCGTCTTCGGAAGCCATCTGCCACTTCGCCCGTTCCGCAGGGCTGGAAGGCAGGTAGTCAAGGGCATGGGGGTCAAGCATGTTTTTGAATTCCTTTACGCTTTCCTTGCCGTTCTGCGTCAGGGAAAGGGTGACGGAATCCTTGCCGACGGCGAGAACCTTCACCGTGGCGGGGCCGACCTTGACGCTCTCTCCGGCCTTGTACGCGCCGGACACGCGAGGCTCGGAGGTAAGCCAGATTTCCGTGAGACTGGGCGTGGCGAATTCCTTCACTTCCACCTCCGCGGGACTGGTTCTGCCCACGATGAGATAGGACTTGCCGCTGGGGTAGATGGACGCGCCGAAGTAGCTGCCGTGCTGCAGCGGTTCGCCGGTGGAGGCGGTCACGGGGTGCCGGCCTTCCGGAAGGCCGAGGCCCTTGAAGGCGCCGGAGTTCACATCGACGAGCGTGGGATCCACGGCCACCTGGAAGTTGGTGCCGTAGAAGTTGCCCGAGGACTTCATGATGCGCAGACTGGAGTAACCGGCGCTGTTGCCGTAGGGATGGCTGCTGCCGCTGACGAACTGGAGGGCGCGGGAGCCGTCGGGCAGCAGATTGATGGAGTCGCCCTTCTTCATGACATGGTTTTTCAGCACCAGATATTCGAAGGCTTCATCCACCTCCGAATAGCGCTTGCCGAGAAGCATGACCTCGATGTTGGTCATGGTGCCGATGCTCGCGATGCGCGAACTGTAGTACAACCCGGCCGGGGGAATGACGATTTTGCCGTCGCGGATGAAGCTCTTGCGTATGACCACGCCTTCGCTTATGCGCCGCTGGCCGATGTGGAGGTCGAGGTCGGCGGCCTTGAAGCCGGGAACCCTGGCGATGACGGCCGCGTTGCGGGCGGGCGCCTGCATGAGCGCCGACTCGGAAGAGGCCGTCGCGCCTGAAGGAAGAAGCAGGGCGAGTGCGAGACTCGCGCCTTTCAGCCACAGGTGTCTGTTCATGAGGAACTCCTTGGAGAAAGGGTACTGGAAAACGCCGAATGCGGCATCCGGCGGGGCGGGCGATGAAAGAATTCTTAATATACTGTAATTATTTACTTTTACACTTAGATATACCTTCACTATAGAGAAGTGCGCGAGATTGTCAACGACGACGGGAGGCTTTTGGCTGCCGCTTGCAGACGGGCCGGGGCTTTGCCGGACAAGACGGGCGCTTCTTTCCTCCCGTCGCCTGAGTCGTTGCGGACGCCTTTTCCTCCGCGCCGCTGAATCGTCTGCGGCCCTATCTTTTCCGCAGAGCCGCGGAATCGTTGCTGCGAGTCTGGCCTCCAACCGTCGGAACTGTTGCTGTGCATGCTGTTCCCTCAGTCGGCTGAGTCGTGACGGCGTGCTTTTTCCGCAGAGCCGCGGAATCGTCGGGAGCGCCGGTCGGCCGACGTCGCCGGTCCTTCAACCGTCGGAACGCTGTGCGGGAGCGCCGCATGGCCTGTCGTTTCGAGAGGGCGCGCCTGCGCGGGTTCTGTCTGAGGCCTTTGCGTCGTGCGGCCGGGAGAGCGGCCGGTGATCCCTGCTTGAGCAGGACGAAGAGGGCGGAGCTTCTGCCGGAAGCGTTGCGCGCTCCTTCCCCGGCGGTGTTTTTCGGCGGGGCGTTCGCGTTTTCTGGCGCAGGCCGCGGGAGGGATGTGCGGAAGTCGCTGCCGGAGCTGCGGCCGCGCGGTCGGAGGCCGGTACGAAAAAAGGC
>CASFUJ010000315.1 GCA_949297645.1 uncultured Desulfovibrionaceae bacterium | reverse complement strand
ATGTTCGCGGCCGGTCACAAGTTCCGCACCATTCTGGAAGCGCGTACCACGGCGGCGAAACTGCTCAAGTCGACGCTGAATCAGCGCTTGTTCAAGCTGGTGGACGAGGTCATGGAACTTGGCGTCATCAAGCGGGCACGGCAGATTGTGGAGCAAGGCAAATCTCCTCTTGAAACCTATCGAGAGCTGGTGACGCTTTACGGCCAGCAGCCGAATCTCGGCGTGCGCACGTCCACCAGCATTGCGCAGCAGGCGTATTCCACGCCGGTACCCATTGCCTACCTGACGGACATTCTTGCCGGAGTGACGCCGGATATGAAGGGACTGGTCTATGAACCGACAGCAGGTAACGGAGCATTGCTCATTAATGCAGGTGACAATGTTCTGGCCAATGAGCTGAACCATGACAGGGCGGAACGCCTGAGAGCGACCGGGCTTGCCAGGCGGGTTACTGAGTACGACGCCACGGATGCTTCCAAGGTAAAGCAGAAGCAGTTTGCCGCGGCCGTGGTGGCGAATCCTCCTTTCGGAACGGTGAAGGACAAAGACGGCAGAAACCGCGTCTTCAACGTCGACGGCTTTGAGACGACGGAAATAGATCAGGCCATCATGCTCAACGCCCTCAGCTATCTGAAAGAGGACGGAAGAGCGGCCGTCATCATAGGCGGCAAGATGGGGAACTCCGACGAGGCCAGGTCGGCAAAGTACAACACCGCCGGCCAGAGAGCGTTCTACAAGGCGCTTTTCGACAGGTTCAATGTAGTGAAGCACATTTCCCTGTCGGGCGAGCTTTACAGCAAGCAGGGGGCCAAGTACCCTATCGACATCATTGTTATCGACGGACATCGGCCCACGGAGAATCCTGTGTATCCCGCGGGGCAGGTTCCTCGCATGTTTACCAACTTTGAAGAGCTGGAGGAGGTTATCCGTGGCGTACGTTCTGAGAGCAGAAGCGAACGGCCTGAGTCTGGAGATTCCCGTGGAGAGCGCGGAGCTGGCGGATCGCGAGGAAGTGGCGAGCGAAGTATCGAGCGCTCTGTGGAAGGCGCTGGAGAGAACAGGAACTCTGGACGAGGACTGGGAGCCGACAGAGGAAGGCAGGATGCTCCTGAACGAGTGGGCGGCACGCCTGAGCAACGCAGGGTTCTGGATGCCGGAAGGATGCAGCCTGGACGAGATTCTGTTCAATCTGAAGGAAGCCAACGTGTTCGGCCTGCTGACGGCGGACGTGTCCTTTCCGCTGAAACTGGAAGAACAGGTGAGCGAGAAGGAAGCCGAAGAGATGCTGGACTGGGAAGTGATAACGTCCGGTCTGGTACAGGCGGAACCCGACTGGATGTAGCAGCCGAGAAGCAGGCGGAACGGCCGGCGCTTCCCAAGACGGAAAAGGCGAAAAAGGCAGCGCCGAAGGCGAAGAGCACGGCCACGCAGACGGCCTATGTGCCGTCGTCCGACGGCTTTGCTCTCGGCACGCTTGTTCCCAACAATATGGCGCTTCCCGTACAGCGGGCACTTGACTCCGTTTCCGACGAGCACGGCGGCGATATTGACGCCTATGTCACCCGGGAACTGGGGTACAAGGACGCAGATGCCATGCATCGAGCATTTGCCGGTGAACAGGTGGATGCTCTCGGCATGGCTCTGCACAACATTGCCCGCGGCAAAGGTTTCATTCTCGGCGACCAGACGGGCATCGGCAAGGGGCGCGTATGCGCCGGAGTCATCCGCTGGGCCAGAAAGCAGGGCAAGATTCCTGTTTTTGTGACCATGATGCCCGACCTGTACGTCGATATGCTGCGGGACCTTGAGGACATCAATACGCCTTTTCGTCCTTTCCTCACCAATCAGGGGCTGACCGGCAAGGATGCTCTGACGCTGCCGGATGGGTCCAAACTCGCGTCCCTTCCCAAGTCCAGGTACAAGAAGGCCGAAACTGAGCTTCTGTCGGGGCGCCTGCCCGACGGCTATGACGGCATATTCACCACATACAGTCAGCTTTCCGGCACTGCCGGTGCTTCTCGAAGAAGCATGCTTGCCGCTATCAACGAGCAGGTGGTCTTCATATTCGATGAAGCGCACAACGCCGGAGGCTCGCAGTCGTCCGTCGGGGAATTCGTGCGCGGCATAACGGCCTCTAATCCCAACGGCGTGCTTTATTCTTCTGCGACCTTCGCCAAGCGGCCCGATGTCATGGGGCTGTACAATAAAACGGACCTTGCCCTTGTGGGCGAGTCTCAGGAAGAGCTTGAGGATACCATGCGGGCGGGCGGTCTTGCCATGCAGCAGGTGGTGTCTGCAAAGCTCACGGAAGGCGGTCAGTACATCCGTCGAGAGCTTCCTCCCGCTCTGGCCAAACTCGACAAGGCGTTGAAGCGGGAAGGAAAGAAGGCCAAGGAACATGGCGGAACCGGAAGCGGTGGCGCATCATCCACCACATTTTCTTCCGTGATGCACAATCTTGTGGCGCAGACGACGCTGGCCATCAAGGCAGACGCTGCTGTCGAGGCTGTGAAGAAGGCCGTGCGTGATGGGCAGAAGCCCGTCATCACGCTTTCCAACACTATGGGCAGCTTCATATCGGAGTATGCCAAAGCCCACGGACTGAAGAACGGGGATGCGATAGAGCTGTCCTTCCGGGACCTTTTCAAGTCCTATCTGCGCAAATCTCTCGAAGTCAAGGTGAAGGAGCCGGGCTCCAAAAAGGGTGAAGAAAAGTCCTTCGATATCAGAGAGATGAAGGATTACGACATCCCCGGACGCGAAAGAATCGAACGCATGGCAGCAGAAGTGGAGCGCCTGATAGACAGGGCTGATATCGGACGTTTGCCGGTATCGCCGATAGATTACATCATCGACGCCCTGGGGCGTGAAGGCATACGAGCCGGGGAAATCACGGGAAGAACCGAGGGCGTACACTATGATGCCGACGGCAGAACGAGCTACTACACGAGGGAAGCCGGCTCTGCCGTCAAGGTGCGGGCGTCCGGCGGATTCAACAGCGGAGACCTTGACTGCCTTGTCATCAACCGTTCCGGCTCCACGGGTATCAGTCTCCACGCCTCGGAAAAGTTTGCAGACCAGCGCCGCAGGAATATGATTATCCTGCAGCCTGATTTGAACATCGACGTTTTCATGCAGACTCTAGATAGTGTCGTCAAATTATGTTTGCCCACAAATATATGCATCTGATTTGAACGGCGGCAAGAAAAGAGGCGCATCTTTTGGCATATCGTGTGGCAA
>CASFUJ010000314.1 GCA_949297645.1 uncultured Desulfovibrionaceae bacterium | reverse complement strand
CACCTGTACCTCCATGCGCTGGGCCATGGAATTGACGGCCGCCGCCAGAGGCGCAAACTCATCGCCCGGCAGGGTACGCAGGCTGATGCGCCCGCTGCGGCTGCCCGGGGTAGCCAGGTTTTCCACAGAGGAAATCATGAGCTGCAGGGAACGGCGGAAACGCATGGACATGAACGCCGCAAAACCTACGGCAAAGACCAGCGCCGCCACCGCTCCCGCCAGAAGCGCCCTGCTTCTGTCGGCCGCATGCGCTTCCACAAGAGAAAGGGGCGCGGCCACACGGATGATGCTGATGGACGTTCCCGGAATATCGACACGTCTCGCCGCATAGACGAACGACGTATCAAGACTTGCGCTGTGCCGCACGCTCGCCCCTTCACCTTTGCCGAAGGCCAGCGCCACTTCCTCGTGATAGCGGTGATTTTCCAGCTCCGAAACGTTTTTTGCAAAGGAATCATACAGAACGGAACCGTCGTCATCGATGAGCGTCACGCGGTGTCTGCTGCCCGAATAAAAATTCCTCAATGTTTCCGGAAGTCCGCTCTGCTTCTCCATATCTCCTTTCGCCAATGCGTCCAGAATATAGGTCTGAAGGAAGGAAACCTCACGGAACGCTTCCTCGCGCGTGATGTCTATGCTCTCCTGTTTGATGCTGTGCAGAAAATACCCGCACGGGACAAGCACGGAAAACAGAATGACCACACAGAAGCAGAAAAAAATCTTGATGGAAAAGGTCGTGTTCTTCATGGCTATTCCTTATACCGATAGCCCATGCCGCGTACCGTTTCCAGATACTGGGCGGCGTCGCCCAGCTTGCGGCGCAAACGGGCGATATGCACATCGACCGTGCGTTCATACCCTTCGAACTGATACCCCCAGACGGCGGAAAGCAGTTCCTCGCGCGTGCGTATCCGCCCGGCATTGAGGAAGAAATCTTCAAAAATCCGGTATTCCAGCGCGGTCAGCTCCAGCGTGCGTCCGTCGATGGAGACTCGACGCCCCTGCTGGTCGAGACTGACGCCGTGTCTATTGATGACACGTTTGCCGGTATCCATGCTGCGGCGGCGCAGTATGGCCCTGACTCTCAGCATGAGTTCCCGGATATTGAAGGGTTTGACCACATAATCGTCGGCTCCGTACTCGAAACCGATGATGCGGTCCATCTCCTCGCCCCGGGCCGTCAGCATGAGTATGGGACAGGGCATGCTTTCCGCGGCATGCCGGTTGAGTTCCCGGCAGACGGACAGACCGTCCCGCCCCGGCAGCATAAGGTCAAGGATGATGAGATCCGGCCGGAGGGACTCGGCCATTTCCTGTCCGCGAAGTCCGTCGGACGCCTGTTCCACGCGATAGCCTTCCTCTTCCAGAGAAAACGCCACCAGCTCACGGATATCGTCGTCATCCTCCACTACAAGTATGACAGGCTGTTTCGTATCCACAGTTTTTCCCCTTTCGGTTTCAGATGTATGTAGCCCCGCTGTATGAAGCCAATGTTACGATTCGATAACAATATGATGACTTGCCGCCGTGCCGGACTGAAACAAAAAGTTAATATCCGGGATATACTGCCGCAACAATATCTTTCTACGTTTCATCCTGTCCTCGCGGAATGAACCGCAGGACGAAACAAGGAGTCTGTTTATGAACTTCAAAGGTATTATGCTGAGCGCCCTCTTCGCGCTGTGCGCGGCTTCTCCGGCTGCCGCCGCCGAGTCCGTCACCATCAACGGTTCCACCACTGTACTGCCCATCATCCAGAAGTCTTCCGAACACTTCATGGCCAGCTATCCCGACATTTCCATCGTGCTTTCCGGCGGCGGTTCCGGAACGGGCATCAAGTCTCTGCTGGACGGCATCACCGACATCGCCATGTCCTCCCGTGACGTGAAGTCCAGCGAAACCAAGCTCGCCGCGGAAAAGAACATGGAACTCACCCGCACCGTCATCGCCGTGGACGCCCTCGTGCCCGTCGTCAATCCCAAGAACGCGGTGAAGGACCTTTCCATCGAACAGCTGCGCGACATCTTCTCCGGTAAAATCACCAACTGGAAGGAAGTGGGCGGCAGCGACAACACCATCGTCGTCGTCAACCGCGACAACTCCTCCGGCACCTATGAATGCTGGAAGGAGCTTGTGATGAAGGACAGCCGGGTCATGCCCAAGGCCCTCACCCAGGCCAGCAACGGCGGCGTCGCCCAGAACGTGGCCACCAATCCCAACGCCATCGGTTATATCGGTATGGGGTATCTGAACGACAACGTCAAGGCCCTCAGCATCGGCGGCATGACGGCCAGCGCCGAAAGCGCTCTTGCCAAGAAGTGGCCTCTTTCCCGCGAACTGTACCTCTTCACCAACGGCAAGCCTTCCGGCAATACCGCAAAGTTCATGGACTTCATGCTTGATGCGAAGCTCGGTCAGCAGGACGTCCTGAAGGCGGGCTACATTCCTCTCGCGAAGTAGGCCCCTTTCGTACGGCAACCGGGACGGACGAAATCG
>CASFUJ010000313.1 GCA_949297645.1 uncultured Desulfovibrionaceae bacterium | reverse complement strand
TCTCGTCGTAGGGTTTCGTGGGGTAAATGAGGTCATCGCCCTGCCAGTCGTCCCACGTCACGAGGTCATAACTGCAGGCGAACGTGTTGAATGCCTTGTAAGGACGGCTCGGATTGAAGGCGGAGAAGTAGAACATCACATAGACATCGCCCATCTTCACGATCTGGGCATCGCCCGTGATGGTCCCCTGCGCCTCGTGGCTGAAGACCGGGTTGCCCTCGTAACGGGTCCACTTCTTCATGTTCTTCGAGAGCGCGATGCCGATGCGCTCGCCCTTGATGTTCGTGGCGGGATTGATGCCGCCGGCATTGTAGTACATCACGAAGGGTGCCCCCAAGGTCTCGTCCTTGTCCCAATAGACCATGGTCTTGTAGTGCGTGAGCCGTTCCCACCACTGTGCCTTCTTCTCACCGGGAGTCATCACGGGCTTCTTCCCCGTCTCCCACTCGTGGGCGACGGCGGGACTCTCCTCGGTCCATGCGACACCGATGGACAAGGGTGCCTCGATGGCTTCATAGCCCCGCCCTTCTCCACCGAAGTAGCTCATCCACGCCCGGTCCTTGTAACGCTGGAGGGCATAGCTTCCGCCCCACTCCATATCGACCAGTGCAGGGAATCCGGCACGCTGGTTGCTGTCCCACATGCCGTCGCGGTAGGAAAGGACACGTCCCAGTGTCTTCCATTCCAACAGGTTGTCGCTCTCGGCAAGCCAGGTCTCATACCCGCGCCCGTCCTTGGCTTCCTTTCCATTGTAAATGACGTAGGTCATGTACCACTTGTCGCCCTCACGGAAGACCGTCGGGCAGTCAATCTTGGCATGGTTGCTCGTCGGAGCCACGACCAAGCCGTATTTGTAAGGAGTCTTAGCCTCCTCATAGACTTCCGCCATGCGCTCCTGTGACACGTGACGCTGCGCCTGCACATTCCAGCAGCACAACGCCGTCATCAGCATCAGTAATAATGAGTGTCTATTCATTCGTTCTTCGTTTATTCAAGTCTTTGTTCCAACAGCGTAAAAGCAGGGGACCAGTCTGCTACAAGCACGGGATAGACGGACCAAAGTATTATACTTAGACCCCCTAAGTATTATACTTAGGCAGCCTAAGTATTATACTTTGGTCCGTACATGCCCTATGATGTCCGCGTCAATCCCGGGCTTGGCAGATGTCAATCCCCTGCCTGCACCGCCGTGGCTTAGTAGAACAGCCAGTCCATGGCATCGTCCGTCCCGTCAAGTGCCGCATTGCGGGTCGTGATGGCGGAATCGGTGAAGCCGAGGACCAGAGCCATGCCTGTCGGTAGCAGCAAGGTGTGCTTGCCTGCCTCAAAGCGGTAGGCATGGATGTTCGCCAACGGCATCTTGTCCAGATGGATGGCGTTGGTCAGCACGGGTTCTGCCTGTCCGTATTCGTTGGCCGACGCGTCGGTCTCCAGCGTCGGGGTCTTGGCGTTGTGGGCGTATTTCAAAGGTGAGGTCTCCCAGACCGTCTCAAAATCCTCCCACGGGTCGGCGCCCACCTGCTGAAGGAATTGGCCAAACAGGGCGTGGGCAGGCTGTACTGCCTGTGCCGCGGCGACGGAAAACGGCTTTTTGACACCCTTTCCTGGTACTTCGGTTCCGGATGGGTGGCGGCCAACCGACACCGGATCGAAACGGTGGAGGGCTGCCTTGAAGAAGCCTATCTTGGCATGGGCCGGGAGGCGTTTGACCGGCTGGCAGGCCGGATCGACGGCATCTACCACTGCGCGGCGGATGTGCGCCATTATGTATCCGATGAAAAACAGATGGAGAAGGTGAACGTGGACGGGACCGGTCAGGTGATCCGACTTGCCCTTGAGAGCGGCTGCCCCCTTCATCATATGTCCACGGCCAGCGTGGCGGGCGATTTTTGCCCGGCGGCCGTATCGGATGAAAAAATAGATTTTACGGAACAGGATTATAACGTGGGGCAGAACTGGGAAGACAACAAGTACGTCCGCAGCAAGTTTCTGGCGGAAGGGCTTGTGTACCGGAGCATGGCCCGGGACGGGCTTAAAGCCCATGTCTACCGGCTGGGCATGATCACGGAGCGGATGTCGGACGGGGTATTCCAGAAAAACGCGGATACCAACGCGGCGTGGATGCTCGTCAAAGGCGCCCGGGAACTGGGAGCTTTGCCCACATCCATCAGCCAGGATACCGGCGACCGCATGCCGGTGGATCTGTGCGCCCGGATGGTCGGCGCGCTCAGCCGTTCACCGATGACCACGTTCCATGTGATCAATCCGGAACCGGAAAAGCTGATCGATATGATCCGACGGTTCGCGCCGGATGTTAAAGAAGTATCCGACGAAGATTTTGAAACCGTCCTGCGCGGCGAATGGGCGCGCAAAGATATCCAGACTCTGGCGCCTTTGATCGACCGGTGGAACCAGAAGAAAAACGGGAAAAACACGATCCGGGTGGATTGCGAAAGGACGCAGGCGGAGCTTTCGCGTCTGGGATTTGATATGGCGATCTGGAGGAAAAAACGAT